>JALYUO010000768.1 GCA_030853735.1 Chloroflexota bacterium | reverse complement strand
GCCATGCGACGGGCAAGGCCAGCAGGCCCACGGCGTAGAACTGCCCGGCCAGTTGCACCGCAGCAACGGTAGCGGGGTCGAGACCCGCCAAATCACCGATACGCCCACTCAGCCACCCCACGCGGCGGCTTTGCTGGGCCAGATCCGGGGCGCGCTGTTGCAGCACCTGCCAGAGGACGGTCAATTGCGGAGGCATGGGCGCGCATCCTTTCTCGTAGGGTGGATCAGTGTTCATCGAGCGCGGCGGGTGCTACCCTACCATCCGGTCGAATGTCCAGCGGCGGCCTCGCGCGCACAACGCACCTGGGCGGCCGCGTCTAATTGCGCCTGCGTAAACAGCAGTTCGTAGCGCCCGCCTTTTTCGTAGAAGATGTAGGCGGCGGGAATTAAGTACGCCGGCGCGCCGCCGCCGATGCCGATAGCTTCGAGGGTGGCATGGACTAAATACCAAGTGCGCGGACGGTCATAGCCTAGCGCATCGGCCAGCCGGTGCATATTGAACAATTGTTGGGTTTGCTCGTGCAGGCGCAACATAGACATCCACCTCTACCTCGTTGTCGGCGGCGGCCCTAAAAGACGGGAGCCGCCGAGGGCTCCCGCAATGCAGGGGTTAGAGGCTGCGCGATACCTGGGGCCGGTCAGTGCCGCAGGCGGCCACTACGTACCGGGGCCGGGTGGAGCCACCGCCCATGTCGGATCGCCGGAGGTGCAGCGGTTGCGCGAGGACAACGGCATCCCGCCGGAGGTGCGGCCTCGGCGACAAAGCGACCGGGCCGAGATCGAGGTGCGGGCAACAGCGGTCGGTGCCGATGTCAGCCACCGAGCCTTGCGAGAGGCGCGGGCCGGACCGGTCGTCGGCGGCCATGCTGGGGTGGATGAGACCGCCGGCGGCGAGGGCGGCGAGGGCCAGGGTGCCGGCGACGGCGGTGCGGAGGGCTTTGCAGGTCTTGCGGATCATGGGGTTGCTCCTTTGGTATTGACGGTCGGTGTCGGGTTGTGGACAGTCTGTACTACCTAGCTTTATGGTAGCGCGGACAGCGGGTAGGAGATAGCCCCGTGCGTGCCTGAAGTAGGTACACGCTCGTGCTGGGTAAGCACACTGCGGTGCTATGGTGCGAAGGTGCTAGATCAACACACTCAAGTGCTGGATTGAGGAGGCACTTTAGTGCCATACGGGGTAAAGTTACGGAGATGACGTTACGAACGAGCAAAAAGAAGCCGGGCAGCGTAAAGCTGCCCGGCTTCTTTTGTCCTACGTGAGTTTACACGAGTCCGTGTTGGTGCGCGTGGATCGCCAGTTGGGTGCGGTCGGCCAGCCCCAGCTTTTGTAGGATGTTGCTGACGTGGTGCTTGACGGTGTTCTCCGCCAAGCTCAATTGTCCTCCAATTTCCTTGTTGCTGTGGCCGGTAGCGATCAACTGCATTACCGCAGCTTCACGCTCCGTTAATCCGCTGGTGGAGATCGGAGGCCGGGCGGCGGGCGCGTCCGGCGGCTGTAGCTGCTGCATCATCACCCGCTGCACGACGGGATCAATGGCGGGTTCGCCGGCCATGACCTGATGGATCGCGGTCAGCAATTGCGTGGTGCTCGTACTTTTCAACAAATACCCACAGACTCCGGCAGCAAAGGCGTTGCGGACATCCGCAGCCGTGCTGGAGCTACTGAGAATCAGGATGCGCGCCTGGGGGTGCCGCTGTACGATCCGGCGCGTCGCTTCTAGGCCGTCCACGTCGGGCATCTGAATGTCCATCACGATCACATCCGGCTGTAGCTGGTCGACAGCGATCACGGCTGCGGCACCCCCGACAATCAGATCTACGACGGCCAAGTCGTCGTGGTGTTGCAACACTTCCGCGAGTCCTTGCAGCAGTAGCAAGTGGTCATCCACTAACAGGATGCGAATCGGCCCGGGCGGGGGTGGCGCATGGAAGTCGGCAATATACTCAGTCATGGTTAGGCTACCCTTTCTAACGCAGTGGGATGTAACGGCAACCCGGCATGAATGCGGGTGCCGTGACCGGGCGTACTCTGAATCTGCAACTGCCCGCCAAGGAGGACCGTCCGATCCACCATGCTGGAGAGGCCGTGATGGCCGCCCGCCTGCGCCTGGGGCGGGCGGACTTGCGGATCAAAGCCCCGGCCATCATCCTGTATGTCCAGGATCAACTGGTCGCCCTGCCGGTGCAGCCGCACCGTCGCGTGCCGAGCTTGGCCGTGTCGCTGAGCGTTGGCGAGGGCTTCGCGCACAATATAGTAGATCGCCGCCTCAGACTCCGCAGCACACACGATGTCGTCCGCGCAAATCATCGTAACGGCCAGGGTAGGAGCCAGTTGAGCCGGTAGGGTGTGCAGGGCGGCGACCAGCCCTAGAGCGGTAAGTTCCTGGGGACGCACGGCATCCACGACGGCACGAATCTGAGCGTGCTGCTCCGCCAGCAGCGTCAAGCCGCGTTCCAGGGCGGCCTGGGCTCCCATCACATCGCCCTTGGCGAGCAGCGTCGCGCAGACCTCCAATTTATACTTGGTCCGGGTATTGTCTTGCAGCGGGCCGTCGTGCAGGTCGCGGCCAATACGCGCACGTTCGGCGGTCAGCGTCTGGAGTAGGTGCTGATCGTGCTGCCGTTGTTGCGTGTAGAGATCCTTCAGGCGGCGTAAGGAATTGCGGATCAGAGTCGCGTAGCCCAGTAACAGCGGAACAAGCACCAGCAGCAGGAAAAACAGCACACTCCCGTTCTCGTGCTGAACTTTCGCCACTGGTAATTGTGTCGGTTGCGGCCACCCTGCCCAGGTGGCGGTCGCTTGAATCGCTAGATAATTCACCACCGTCCACGTTGTGGTGATCACGACACCGCTCCGACCAATCGTAAAGGCGACAGCGAAAATGTAGATCAAAACCATGAGGAAGTGCGGGTTCACGTTGAACCCGTCCATATAGGTTGCCGCGACAAGTGTGCCGGTGATACCGGTTAGGCTTTGCCCCATGATGCAGAGTCGGTAGTACTTGTGCGCGTAGATGACAATCAGCCCGGTTTGGACTGCAGAGGTGATCACGATCAAAAGCCGGGTCAGGACCAACCGCGAATCCTGCTGATGTTCAATGAGGTACGGGATACTGGCAAGCACCGCGACACACCAAAAGACGACAGCAACGGCGCGCAATAAATTAGGGACATACAGCAGCACATCATCAGGAGCTTCCGAGAAATCCCCGAACCGGGGCTGTGCATAGAAACCTTTAAGTAGGGGGATCGGGTTTTTTATCATTAGGTGCTCCCTGAAAAGTACGGAGGTGGCAGGGTAATCACGCGACCCTAGCGTCGTGTCACGCGCATTCGCAGCGGATGCTTCGGGCGGATGGTCAGCAAGAACTTGAGATCCAGCCAGGTGCCCAGGGCCACATCCAAGGTCACTTGCTGCACCAGGGTCGCCAGGGCGAGGGGTCCTTCCAACATCGCAAGTTGCCGCCCGATACAATTGCGGGGCCCGCTGCCAAAGGGGAGGTAGGCACCTCGTGGAATGCGCTGCTCATTCTCCGGGGTGAAGCGGTCGGGATCAAAATGATCGGGCTGGGGAAAATAGTCGGGCCGCCGGTGCATCGTCCACACATCCATCACGACAAACCAACCCTTTTTCACCGCAAACGCGCCAATGGTCGTGTCACGGGTTGCTTGGCGCGGCAGGATGTGCGCGGCGGGGTACAGGCGCAAGGTTTCCTTGAACACCTGGGTGGTATACGGCAGGTTTGCCAGATCCGCTAGTGTCGGCGGGCGGGTGCCCAGCACCGTATCCACTTCGTGTTGGATCCGCTGGCGGACGAGAGGATGGGTCGCCAGGAGGTAGAGAGCAAAAGCAAGCGAGTAGGCCGTCGTTTCGTGGCCGGCCACCAGAATTGCCATGGCATCATCGCGGATCTGGTGATCGCTGAGGCGTTCGCCGTCAGCGTTCGCCGCCAGGAGCATCGACAGGAGATCGCCATGATCCACCCCTTCTGCGCGCCGGGTGGTGATCAGGTCATAAATGATCCCATCCAGGAGCTTCAGCGCACGCTGTAGCCGCAGGTTGTGAGGCAACGGCCAGGCCACCGGCAGCGGCAGTAGAAACGCGATCTTCATATGCTCAAAGGTTGCGGTCACCGCCTGGCCCAGGGCACTGTCCGCGCCTAAATTGTCGAGATCGAACATTACCTTGCCGATCACGCGCATCGTGATGCGGGCCAGTTCTTCGCCGATGTCCAGCACCTGGCCGTCGCGCCAGTGCGCGACGGCCTCGGCAGCATACGTGCTGACCGTGCCGGCGTAATGATCGACACGGCTATGATTGAAGGCGGGCTGAATCAAGCGGCGGCGGGCACGATGGGGCCCATTGGCGATCAGCAAGATGCCTGTGCCGAAGGTCGGCCGGGCGGTGATCGTCACGGCGGGAGTCTTGTCAAACTCCTCCGTGCGGGTTAGCACATCCTGGCAATAGTCTTTATTGGCGACCAGTACCACCGTAACCGGGCCGGCATGAACCCGGCACAGATCAGGATGCTGGTGGATTACGCGATCCCGGAGCCGGAGATCGTCCGTCAATAACACGGGCAAGCTTCCGAGTAACGGTAATTCGCCACTGACAACAGGGATGGTGTGAAGCGGGCGGGCGACAGACATGGGTAGTACCTTTCGACAGTCGGTGAGTGAGAGCGGTGAGTTACTCACCGGACTCTTTACCAAAGCTTACGAGCGGGATATTGTACCATATCTGTACAATTAGTGCTAGTGGTAGACCCTTCTGGCGCGCTATCGGATTAGTAGGTAATTTTATATCCGTTCGCACCTCCCTGGTTGGATCCCTTACCGGGGACGCGCTTGGCTGTCCGCCGCAGATCGGAGCCGCCGTGTAGGGCGGGGCGGGGCGGGGGGCGGGTTCGCGTCGGGCGGGGCTGCGGTATAGGCTGGGCCGGAGCGCGGGTGGGCCAGCCGCAGGTTACACATGGGGCGGGGCCGGGGGTAGATCGCTCGCCAGTTTCAGCAGTTCCCAGTCCAGCAGCCCGAAGCCCGCCGCTAGTTTAGCGAGAGTGGCCGTGGTGACGCTGGGGTGCGCGCGGCGTTCGATCAGCGCAATATGCGATTGGGTGAGGCCAGCGCGGGCGGCGAGTTGGTCTTGCGTCCAGCCGCGTTCGCTACGGAGATGGGCAATGACAGTGCCGAGCATAGGGCAGGTAGCTCCTACTAATTGCATCAATATTTTAATCATTATATCAAAGTAATATTCAAGATACAGGGGCATATTCTCGCGTTTTCATTAAAATTTTGATAAAGTGCTAGATTATCGCTATAATAGGCCGGGGGTACAGGAATGCTGGGGGATATCGTTAAAGCGCAGCGGAGCGCCCGGCGCTGGACACAGCGCGAGTTAGCCCAGCGGGCCGGGATCGGGCAGGCGCATATTTCGATGCTCGAGCGCAACCGAGTGCCTGCTCCGGGGTTGGACACGGTCCAGGCGCTGGCCGGTGCCTTTGGCCTCCCGGTCAATGCGCTGTTGGAAGCCGCCGGCTTACCCGGCCTCGCTGTAGATCCTCCCCATAGCGATTCCCCGCGCAGTCACCTGGATTACTGGGTGAAGACACTGGTCGCGCTGGGACCACAGCTTACGTCCGCGCAACGGCTGGCCGTGCTGGATCATGCCGAGGCGTTACAGGGGCAAAATAGCAAGTAGCAGATTCATGAATCTGTGTGCCGTAAGCCTACCCTACAAGCAGGTGGCCTCAATATGCGGCACGCCCTTTGTTAGTGTATTAGGTCCGTAGGCGGGGATGGCCTTACAGTTGGCTGCGCACTCCCTGAGGAAACGCTACGGCTCAAATCCAGCTAAAAGCGCCCACCGCGGCCGCTGGGAGTCGGGCCGGGTGGCAGGGGGGGGCGGCGGTGTGCAGTTCGTATGCCACGGTGCGGTGCCGGTCCTGCAACCGCCAGGGGCCACGGCCAGTTCGGCCCGCAGATCCTGGCGCGCGGCCGCGTCGCGGGCGCGGCGCGCTTTTTTGCGGATCGTGTCGCGGTAGGTTGCGGCCCAGCGGGCAAACGCCGCGCGGGCCGTGGCCCAGTCGCGCCCAGGCGCGGCCAGGGCCGGCGCGCTGCCGGCGAAGCTATAGGTCCGCAGTTCGTTGATGGTCACGGCAATCCGCGGTCTCCTGCGGATCGCTATTACCGGCTACGCAGCGGGCGGGCGGGGGGTCTTACCCGACTCTTATGCAGTTCTGCACTGCTGCTGTGGTGACTATGCTACGATGGGGACCAGCAGCGATCGCTGCGTGGGCCGCCGGGGTCCGGGAAGTTGTTCACCACTGAAGGAGAGGTAGCACCGATGCGCTTGTCTGTACTCCTGGCGTTGGCCTTTGCGGGCGTGACCGCCCTGGCCCTGGCCCTGGCCGCCGGGATCGCCCACCTGGAAATCCGCCGGGAAGTGCCGGTGCTAATGGATCAGATCTATGCCAGCGGGGCGGCAAGCGCGCCGGGCGTAATAGGGGCCACCCCTGCTACCGCCACCACCCCGACTCTGGCCGCGATACCCGGCGCGATAGCCACCATCCTGGCGGGGGCGAGTGGGCCGGCCGGCGGGGTGGCCGCGGGTGCGGTGGATGGGGGGGACCCCGCACGCTGATACACTACGAGCCACCCAATGATCGCCTGCTCGATCCGATCACCAATACCATCTGGCGGGCCGGGTTGATCGCCGGCCTGTTTGCGGTCGGGGTGGGGCTGCTGATCGCCTGGCGCATCAGCCGGGTGTTGAGCCAGTTGACGACGGCGATCCGCCGGCTCGAAGGCGGCAACTTTGCGCAGCGCGCCCCGGTCACCGGCCCGGCGGAAGTGGCGGCGCTGGCCCGCGCCTTTAATGCGCTGGCCGCCGCGCTGCAAGAGGCCACCCGCCGGCAGGAAGAGACGCTGGCCGCGCTCGACCAGGAGCGGACCCGCGCCGAACGGCTGCTGCACATGATCCTGCCCGCCCCCATCGTCGCGCGGCTGGCGCAGAACCAGCGGCCCATCGCCGACCGCTTTCCCGCCGTCACCGTGCTGTTCGCCGACATCGTCAATTTCACCGCCCTCAGCAGCACCCTGACTCCCGAAGCGACGGTCGCCTGGCTCGACTCGCTGTTTTCGGCCTTCGACCGGCTGGCCGCCGTGCATGGGGTCGAGAAGATCAAGACCATCGGCGACGCGTACATGGCCGTGGCCGGCCTGCCCCAGCCGCGCGACGATCACGCGGCGGGGATGGCCGACTTTGCCCTGGCCCTGCAATACGAGATCGCCCGCCACCCCGCGCCCAACGGCGAGCCGGTGCAACTGCGCATCGGCCTGCACAGCGGCGCGGTGGTGGCCGGCGTGATCGGCACCGACAAGTTCATCTACGACCTCTGGGGCGACGTGGTGAACACGGCCAGCCGCATGGAATCGCACGGCGTGGGCGGCCAGATCCAGATCACCGAAGCCACCCAGGCCCACCTGCCCCCGGCCTACCGCCTGGAAGCGCGCGGCCGCATCGCGGTCAAGGGCAAGGGCGAAATGAGCACCTTCTGGCTGCGCGAACGCATGCTGCCCGGCCTGGCGGTGGCGGACGTGCCCGCCTGAAGCCGCCGCACGAAACGAGGGCAACGGCACGGGCGGCGGATCCACGGCCCGCCCGGCGACGGTGGGGCGCTGGAGATAGGCGACCACATTAGCTATCCGCCCAGCGCCGGCAGGGCGGGGGATGGTGGACGGGATCACGCCGTGCGGTACCGGCACCCGGTCCCAGTCGGCGGCGCTGTGCAGGCCAAGCGCCACCGTAAACGGGTTGTACGGCCCGATCCGCCCCTCCTCGCCGGGGTGGCCGATGCGCGCCAGTGCCTGGACCGGGGACGCGATGTAGGCCGGGCCGGAGCGCGGCGGGGCCAGCCGCAGGTCACACATGGGGTGGAGCCAGGGGTGGATCGGGCACCAGCAGATCGTCCAGACTCACCTCCAGGGCGCGGGCCAGCCGTTGGCAAGTCACCAGCAGCGGGCGACGTTGGCCCCGCTCCAAGAGACAGATTGCCTGCTGAGTCAATTGGGCTTTGGCCGCCAGCTGGGCCTGCGTCAACCCATGCTGCCGACGAAGGTAGGATAAGCGCGCTCCTGACATAGGGATCCCTCCTTTAGCCTTTTATAACAGTAGTTGTTATTATACAACATAGGGTTATAAATGTGCAATAGGTTTCCTGCTTAAAAGCATACTGTATTGTGCTATTAACAACAGTTGTGATATAATAGGCGCAACCGCGAAGCTAGAGGTAGTATATGATCGGGGACTGGATCAAGGTCGAACGAAAACGGCGGGGCTGGACGCAAGCTGTATTAGCCCAGCGGGCCGCTGTGACCCAACAAGCCATTTATTTGCTGGAAAGTGGGAAACGGACGAATCCTGGTGCCCACACGTTGACGCAGCTGGCGCGGGCCTTTGAAGTCAGCTTGGATGAACTGATGCAGCTGACGACCGATAGCGTGCCCCTCGATGCCCCACCAGGGAGCCGGCTGGATGATTGGGTGCAGGCGATGGTGCGGATCGGGCCGACCCTCACTCCCGCCGAGCGGGTGGCGGTGCTGCAACACGCCCAGGCGTTGCAGGAGCGGCGGGGGCGGTAAGTTAAAGGTCATTGTAGCAACCAGAACAATGGACGCACTACCTGCGAACCCAACCGCTGAGGTTGGCACGACCTCAAGATAAGGCAACTCCCTGTGTATCAGCGTCGCGCTACGTCTTTTGTAGCCTTATTCTAGTTCAGATAAAGCTGGTAATGCGTGTGCTGAAAACGTCGGCTATAGACAGGAGTCGCTGAACGATGACAGAAGCACAGATCAATAATTATATCCTGATCAAGCAACTGGGACTGGGCGCATAGGGTATCGCGTGGTTAGCCGAACACGTCACGCTACACCATAATGCTATCTTCAAAACACTACAGTTGAGTGGTATGGAGTCGCAGGATGAGCAGATCGAGATCTTGGCGCGGTTCATCCGATAAGGCACGTTGGGCGCACATTACGTGATGTGCTGGCTAACTACACGCAAACGCAACAAGCCGAACTGCTAGTAGCGGAGTTAGATGCCTTTGCAGTCGAACGTGATTTATACAGCAATATGGGCAGTACCCGCCCAACGTTTGCCGCCATCAAAGCTGAGGATTTAGAACTTGTCTGTTATGAACTATTCTCATAAAAGACGCTGATAAATTATGGTCGCTGCTGGGATCGGTGCTACTTCACTAGCAAAACCTTTGTGTCCTTTTATACCCAAGCGATAAGTACTAATTAACAAGGAGGAGTTCATGGAAAACGTAGGTGTAAAACTTCGGGATCCTATTTGGCAGGCTATTGGAGCAGTTTTGGGAGTTTTAGCTCTATTGATTTCAACTCTGGTAGCATACGATATATTAAAGCGATCATCTCAATATTCGGATTTCATGATTCAAGCAACAAATACCTACGGACCTAAGCTAGAATTAGGCAATCATAAAATCGCTTTGAATGTCGATGGAATTCCATTTAGATCGCTTATCATTGAATCTTACAATATCGCCAACATCGGCACAAATCCGATCCGATCAGAAGATTTCGTTGAACGTCTCCGGTTTTCGGTAGATGATCCATGGGAGTTAATATCGATAGACCCGAATACAGATGCACCTCCAGAATTGAAATTAACCTGGCATCGTGTGAGCACTAATACCTTTGAAATGGATCCAACCCTTTTCAATCCCGGAGACTCCGTTCCTATTTCTTTACTTGTTGCCACAAATGATTCCAGTAGCACGAATAAGCAGCTATATAGTGGAGGGTACCAGGCCCGGGCAGCAGTCCGAATAGTCAATGTACCCAGGATAGCGGCGCACCCTAAGCAAGAGCAAGCACCAGCATCACCGCTGTCTATATTCAATGTTGGGGTTTCCTTATACGGTTTCGCGCTCTACATAGGTACAACACTCGCTTGTGCATTGTATATTCTTCAAATCTTTCTTGCAAGTCATTCAGGAAGAATTGTACGTATTCCCGGCCGACAATTTCTGTTACTTACACTAATCATGCTTACCTCAATGGCATCCTGCTTCACTATACCAACTGCTATGGATCCGCAAAAAACACCAACTCTTGCATGGATTCAGATCATATTCCAGCTGTTATTAATTTTTATCTAGCCCTACCTTCTCTGAATTTTGTAATTCTATTTTTTGTTCGATTAATGCGGATTGTTAATGACACTAACAGCAAATCGTGAAGCCTGTCAGCTATATTAACATCAGGCAAATTATTACCTCTGTGCTGAATCGCTTGAATAATGTTGTCGGGTTACAACCTGGGACGCTACAGGTTTTATCAGATCGGAATGCTATCGCTGCCGCCATCTCATATCTGAGCACGGAATATGTTATTTCTCCGTGGATTAGCCAGGAAAGTGGTCAGCGAGAACATAGTATCTCACGTCAAAGACCTATGACCTGGCTTGCAATAGCAGTTCGGTGCGTCGATTCAGTAAGCGCGATTACGCGCCAAATTTCACCTGAGCAGGATACGCCCTACTCTGCCAGGAAAGCATTGCTTGTCTTACTTTGCCATCAATTGAAAATCGTTATTGAATTTCCGATCAGCATCGGAGATAGGTACTCATCTAGGAGCGCGTTCATTAT
>JALYUO010000741.1 GCA_030853735.1 Chloroflexota bacterium | reverse complement strand
GCTCCAGACGTTGCGCGCGCAGCAGCCGCTGGAGCGGCTGGCCGCCACGCTGGGCGCGGGCGTGCCGACGTTGGGCGACATCTTTGAGCAGTTGCTGCGTCCCGGTCGCGATCCGCGCGAGGATGTGCCGCCGCCCATCCTGCGGAGCGATGTGCGGTCGCTGGCCGACCTGCTGCCGGGCCTGCACCTGCAAGGCACCGTGCGGAACGTGGTAGATTTTGGCGCGTTCGTGGATATTGGGGTTAAATTCGACGGCCTGCTGCACCGCAGCCGTCTGCCGCCGGGCGTACTCTTGCACGTTGGCGACATTATCACGGTAGTGATCGAGCAAGTGGAGGCCGAGCGGGGCCGCATCGCCCTCGCCTGGGCAGGGGCCACCGCCGCCTCCCTGCCGCCGCCGGCGGACACCTAGCACTGCGGCCCGCCGCACGGCAAGGATTTGGCCGTGCGCTTGGCCGGTGACGACGGATTGCACTGTACAAGCACCAAGCACACGAGGATTCTCAAATAATGAACCTTCGCGTGCCTCGCGTCTGCGCGGTGCCTTACGAAAGCCGGGCTGGGAGCGCGCAGCCGTCGGGGCCGCAGAGCGCGGCCTCGTCGGTGGGAGATTGGCCCAGCATGACGAGCGGATGGGTGGCGGCCCAGGCTTGCTCTAGCGCCTGCTCAAACACTGCGGCGGATTGTGCGCCGGAGACGGCATAAGTGTCGTCCAGCACGAAGAAGGGCACGCCGCGAATGCCCAGCGCCTGGGCGCGTTGCTCATCGGCGCGCACCTCGGCGCTGTAGGCGGTGCCGGCCAGCACGGTGCGCGCTTCGGCGGCGGGTAGGCCGACTTCGGCGGCTAACGCGACCAGGGTATCCAGGTCGCCCACTGCTGCGCCTTCGGTGAAATAGGCGCGCAAGAGCCGTTCTTTCATCGCATCCTGGCAGCCTTGCGTGGCGGCCCAATGGATCAGGCGGTGGGCGGCAAAGGTGTTGCTGCGTTGCGCCTGATCCAGATGATACTCTAGCCCGTCCGCCGCCGCCAGCGCGCTCACTTGCGCGCTCATGGCCGCCGCCTCGTGCAGGCTCACGCCGTACTTCTGCGCCAGCACCGCGTTGACCGGGCGCGTATCGTCGGCCGGCGCGTCTGGGTCCAACTGGAAGCTGCGCCAGACAACTTCCACCGCGCTACGGTGGGCAAACCCGGCCAGCGCGGCCTCGAAGCGGCGCTTGCCAATGTAACACCACGGACAGACCACATCCGACCAAATCTCAACTTTCATGCGGGGTTCCTCCTACCGGAGTCAACGGCGGGCAGCAGGCGGCGGATTGTCTGCGCCTGATCGGTTGGTGCGGGTGGGGTCTGCGTGGCTAGGATGCAGCCCCGCTCTGACAGTCCTGACAGATGCCAAAGAGACTAAAATGCTCCAGGCACGGCTGGAAGCCGTGTTCCTGCGCCACAAACTCGCGCAAGGGGTTCAGCGCCGCATCTGGGAGTTCGCGGATCAGGCCACAGCGTTTACAGATCAGATGATGATGGGGCGCTTCGAGCAGTTCATAGGTCGCCTGATTGCCGCCCATCTGGCTAATCGCCACCATGCCCAGTTCGGCGAGGAGTTCCAGGGTGCGATAGACCGTCGTTTTGTTGACGTGGGGATAGTGGGCCTGCACCGTGGCGAGAATCTGGTCGGCGGTCGTATGGCCGGGGTGCGTGGCAAGCGCCTCCAAGACCATGAAGCGTTGCGGGGTCAGCCGCACGCCACTGCCGACGAGCCGCTCCTGATAGGGGGCCAGTCGTGCCTTATCCATGCGTGGTGCCTCCCGGCGGATGCCCCGGCGCACGGGCCGGGGCAGGCGTATGTCTGCGCGAATCGTCCGGCGATCTAGGCCACCGGTTCCAGAGTGGCCTCGATGTCATCATAGCGTTTGATCTTGTAGATCAAGGTCGATCCCACCCAACTGACGACAAAGATGCCGATAATCAGATAGCCAATAACCTCAAAGTTCAGATTGCCGACCCAATTCCATAATCCGCCGGTCAGGTTGAACTTATCGGCCAAGATGCTCATGAACTCCACCGTGCCGATCACCAACGCGATGAGCACGGAGACCAGGGTGATGTTGAGGTTGTAGTAGAGTTTTCGCACCGGCTTGACGAAAGCCCAGCCATACGCACCGAGCATCATGATCGAGTCGGTAGTATCCACCAGACTCATGCCGGCCGCAAACAGCAGCGGGAACAGCAGAATGAAATAGACCGGCATCCCGCTGCCGCCGGCGGAGGCCGCAATGCCGAGCAGCGCCACTTCGCTGGCCGTGTCAAAGCCCAAGCCAAACAAAAAGCCGAGCGGATACATTTTCCAGGCGCGGTCAATGGCGCGCACCAGGGGGCCGAAGAAGCGGTTCATCAAGCCACGCTGGGCCAGGAAGGTTTCTAGGGTTTCCTCGCTATAGGTGCCGCCCCGCGTCACCTTGCGGAACATCTTAAAGACATCAATGAGCACCAGCAGGTTGATAAAGCCGATCAGGTAGAGGAAGGTCGCCGACACGAAGGTGCCGATCAGACCCCCCACTTCTTTCCACTGCGGCAGGCTGGTTTGCACGAAGGCGGCGGCGAGCGCCACCACGATGCTCAGTAGGACCACCACCGTGGAGTGGCCGAGCGAGAAGAAGAAGCCGACGGCGACCGGGCGCTTGTTCTCCTGCATCAATTTGCGCGTCACATTGTCAATGGCCGCAATGTGATCGGCATCCACGCCATGACGCAAGCCAAAGCTGTAGGCCAGCAAGCCCGTGCCGAGCACAACGGCATATTGCGTCGAAGCCAGCAGCGTCAGTCCCCACAAGACCACATGGACGATGAAGATGATGACATACATACTGATAACTTTGGCCCGCACCTCTTGCGATTGGTCATTCAAGATCCGAGCGAATAATCCGCGCATACTAGCGGCTCCTTTCGCCATAGGCGAATTGTTGCGTAAGAGTAATCCCCTGCGGCACTCCTGCACCCGGTCGCAAGCCGCAGTCCACACCCCCGGTCGGTGTGGCGAGGGCACCCGACGGGCCACCACTCGTAGAAGTATTATAACTGCTTCTGCAACTGATTGCAAGAGCCACGAGAAGAGTTTGCAGTCAGTAACCGGCGGGCGCAGCAGACCTACCGTGTTTAATGCACGCGCGATCTACAACCCTTATTCCTGAACAAGTTCAAAACTCGTTGCAAAAAGTATTGCATTGCCGTAAGATGTATGCTATAATCTATCTTGTTGAACAGGTTCAATAATGAGGAGCCGATGAGCGACGAAGCAAGCCGCGAATTGACGGATAAGGGACGACGTACCCAGGCGCGCATCCTGGACAGTGCGGTGCGGCTGTTTGTGGCCCACGGCTATGAGCAGACCACGATGCGCGCTATCGCGCAGGAGGCGGGGTGCTCGCTGGGGTTGACCTATCACTACTTCGCCGGCAAAGAGGCGATTGTGCTGGGGCTGTATGCACGGTTAGCGACGGACCTGGCGACGGCGGTGCAAACGCTGCGGCCCGACCCGTTGGCGACGCGCTTTGCCGCCGCGATCCGCATCAATCTGGCGCTGCTGACTCCGTATCGCTCCAGTATGCTGGCCCTGTTCGGCCCGGCCCTGAACCCAGAGTCGGGTATCGCCGTACTGGGCAGCACGACCACGGCGGTGCGCGGGCAGGTGCGCCAGGTGTTCGCCCAGGTGGTCGCCGGCGCGACCGATGCGCCGCCCGGCCTCCCGGCAGAGGAACTGGTGACGGTACTCTACGGGCTACACCTAGCCCTCGTGTTTGTTTGGCTCCAGGATCGCAGCGCCGGGGCAGCGGCGACGGAGGAACTGCTGCTGTTCTTGCACGATACCATGCTGTTGGTCGGCCCGCTGCTGGCGGTGCCACAGGCTACGGAAACATTGGCGCGCCTGGGGCGCATTATCGGCTCTCTCCTGACCTGACGCGGCGCGCCGGGCCGGCGCGGGGGCAGGAGGTACGGGGATGCTTAGACTGGCGGCGGGCGACTGGCCCGCCTTCCGTCAGGATGCGCTGGGGCTGCTGGCCCGCCGCAGCGCGACGCACGGTGCCGTGGGCCGGCTACGCCTGGGGCCGTTGCCCGTCTGGGTGCTGACCGCGCCCGACCTGATCCACGCCGCGCTCGTGACGCACGCCGAAGCGTTCGACAAAGGGCCGCTAGTCCATCAGGCACTCGCTCCGGTGATGGGCAACGGCCTGCTCAACAGTGCGGAGG
>JALYUO010000726.1 GCA_030853735.1 Chloroflexota bacterium | reverse complement strand
CTACAACCGCATCCGCCGTGAATGATCGGATTCCCGTTTGCCCGCGCGCAGCCCGCGTAGGCGGGCTTGGTAGCGGTAGCGGCGAGTTCCAGTCGCCCCGGCTCCGTCGTCCGCGCTCATTTAGATGCAATTGCCCTGCTATCAGCAGTGTTTCACCGTTAGTTCGCAAACGGCTCTAGCGCGTGATCCCCGCGTGCAGCGACTGGTAGACGATGATCAGGCCGAGGCACGAGACGGCTAGGGCCGAGGCCATCGGTAGGCGGCCCAGCAGCGACTGGCTCAGGTTGAACTTGACCCGCCCGGCTAGGCCGCGCCCATACACCATCATTAGCCCGATGCCGGTCAGCACGGCGGCCAGGCCCAAGCTGAAGGCCAGGATCAGCAACAGGCCCAGGCCCACCTTGTGGTAGGCCACCGCGCCCAGCAGCACGATCAGCGCCGACGGGCAGGGAATGATGCCGCCCATGATGCCTAGCGACAGCAGATTGCCGATGCCCACCTTTTGCCCGTCCGCCGGCGCATGGGTGTGCGGGCGGCTGAACGCGCCGTGGCTATGCGGCACCGTCGGATCGTGCAGATCCGTGTGGTCATGGGCGAGGGGCGCGGTGGCCGCTGCGCTGCCGTGCTGCCGCCAAGTTTTGCGCCGTTGCCAGAACATCACGATGCCCATACCGGCGATCAACAGGCCGGAACTGGCCCCCAACCAGGGATAAATTTGCTCCGGCAGGATATACTCCGAAGCGTACAACACGATCAGGCCCAGCGCAAACACGCCAATGGTGTGGCTGATCGTGACCGTCAGGCCCAAGATGACAGCGTGCCAGCCGGTGCCGCGACTGCCCACCAGATAGGCCGCCACCACCGTCTTGCCGTGGCCGGGCGACAGCGCGTGTGCGGCCCCCGCGCCGAAGGCCAGCAGCAGGCCGAACAGTAACGCCTCTAGCGGCAATTCTTTGCGGTTAAGCAGGTCGGTCAGCGCACTCACCGCGCTGTTGGCTTGGCCGGCCCAGGTGTTGGTGCTGCTGATGCCGCGCGCGGCGGCTTGGGCTTGCTGCGTATCGCCGGCGCTGCCTTTTGCGCCCGGCGCGGCGACAAAGGTGAGCGTGGCACTGGACACCACGGGCGGATTATTCAGCAATTCGGGCCGATACTCGGTGAGCGCATTGCTCACATCCTGAGCGGGTACACTCGAAGCCTGTAAGGCGGTGTTGTCACCCGATTGGGCGATGATCTCACGCCAGCCGATGCGTTCGGCGTAGTTGGTATCGCTGTAGGTGAGGCTGCCGTGGTCGCTGGGTAGGGCGGCGGTGTAGTGCAACTCCATGCGTAACGTGGGTGTGGCCGCGCCACCGGCTCCTGGGGGGAAGGCCAGGGTCGGCGTGCCGCTGGGGGTTAGCGGCACGGCCGTGCCGTCTACGGTCAAACGCAAACCGCCCGCCAGCTCTTTGGCTTTGCCGCTCAGGTAGCTGTCGCGTTGCGCTGCCGTCAGGTCGGTGTTGTGGTCGGGGCGAATGCCACCTAGCTCTTGGTAGGCGGGGATTTCGGCCATATCAATCACATAGAGTAGGTCTACCCGCCTGGCTCCCACTGTCAGTGCGCTGTAGTGGTTGATGGTGAAGTTGCCCATCGGGTGGGCGGCGGCGGGGCGCGGCAGCGCGGCCAGGGTCACGCCGGCCAGCAGCACGGCAACGGTGAACAGACGGAAGGGATGGCGCATGATGCCGGCTCCTACTTGGTTAACCCGTCCAGCGTGGCGTGGGCCAACGGGACGTATTTGACGCTAAAATATGGGTTGAATGCGAGTGCCTCGCCTAAGTGCTTGCGGGCACCAGCCGTGTCGCCAAGCTGGGCCGCGATCATGCCCTGATGGAACAGGATCAAGCCGTTGCGCGTGCCCAGGCGCGTAGCTTGCGCGGCGGCGGCTTGCGCGGCGGCGGTTTGCCCCGCCCGGTAGAGCGCCCAGGCTAGCGTGTCTTGCGTGTGAATATCGTGCCGCGTGGCGGCCGCTGCTTGGGCGAGGCGCACCGCCTCGGCCGGTTGCTCGTCGCGGTCGGCGAGAAAGGCGGCTTGTTCGCTGTCCACATTGACCCCATTGGCGGCAAAGATGCGGAAAATCTGGCCCACCGTATCATATTGCGCCTGCGCGGCCGCTGTATCCCCCGTCGCACTGTAGAGATCGCCCAGCGCGCTCAGGTATTGCGGCAACGGCACCACGGCAATCGCCTGTTTGTAGAGGTCAATCGCCTCGGCGCTGCGGCCCTGCGCGGCCCGCACCTGGGCCCGGCCGGCCCGCGCGTGCAAATAGCCGGGATAGGCGACCAGGGCGGCATTATACGCAGCTTCCGCTGCGCTCAGTTGCCCACTGTTGAAATAGAGGTTGCCCAATTGCACCTGGGTCCAGCCGCGATTTTCGGGAGCCGGCCCGCCGGCTTCCACGGCTTGGCGCATGGCGGTAATCGCGCCGTCCACATCGCCGTGCAGTTCGCGGGCATAGGAGATGCGCGAATAGGAACTGATGTCGGGCCGCAGGTTGACCATGCGTTGCAGCGTGTCTACCGCCGCGTCGTAGTCACCGAGTTCGGTTTGGGCATCAGCGATCACACCGTAGGCGTAGGCTTGTTGCGGGGCCAGGGTTTGCCCCTTGCGCCCCCAATCCAGCGCCTCGGTGAAAGCGTGGCGTGAGAGGGCCAACGATCCCAGGCCGCCGATTGCCGCCAAGTTATTGGGTTGTGCGGCCAGCGCGCTTTTCAGCGCCGTTTCGGCCCGCCCATAGAAGGTCGGGTCATTGGTTTCGCGCGCTTTTTGCAGATAGGCCAGCCCCAGACCAGCCAGGGCCGTCGGATCGCCGGCGGCCTTTTGTAGGCGGTCCTGCATCATGCTGATCACCTGGTCGGCATAGCCGCTGGTCGTCACGCCGGAGCCGACGATGCCCGCCGGGTCGGCCAGGATCGTGGGCGTGTCGGCGGGCCGGACCGCCGCCGGAGCCAGCACCAGACTGGCTGCCACGATCAGCAAGGCCACCCCGATTAGAAGCGTCAAACGACTGCTGAAAACGCGCATAGCTCTTTCCATGCTGGGGGAAGGCGGGCACAGGGATCAACCCCGGTGCCCGCCGTCGCATTATTTACGGGTCGTTGCGTCAACGGTGCGGCGGCGCATCAGATAGCCGCCGACCAGCGTGAGGCCACCGACAGCCGCGAGGGCCGCCAGCAGCAGGTTATAGTAATCCGCCAGGTGGCTGTTGTCGAATGCGCCGGTGCGCGGCATCCCCGGCGTGCTGCCGCCGGCGGGCGGGTTCATCGTGCCGCCACTGGGCGGATTGGTCGTGCCGCCGGCGGGCGGATTGGTCGTGCCGCCGGCGGGCGGATTGGTCGTGCCGCCGGCGGGCGGGTTG
>JALYUO010000722.1 GCA_030853735.1 Chloroflexota bacterium | reverse complement strand
GGTTGGGGGGTGCCGCCGATGCAGGAGGCCGGATTGGTTAGGAACGGCGCGAAGGTGACGGTGCCGGTCACTATATCACCGGTGCCGCCCGGATTGCCGGGGTTGGTGGGACCAGTGGCCGATCCCCACCAGTCCGTTGTGGCGTTCAAGTTCACGGCGGTTGAGTCGTTACGTGCGCCCGCCACCGTGTTACCGGCGATGTTGTTATTGTGTGCTTCCATTGCCAGGGTGCCGGTGATCAATGCGCCGGGGCTGATGCGGATGCCGTAGGCGTTGGCGGTCAGGTTATTGCAGTTCGCGGTGATATTAGAGTTGGGCGTATCGCCGGAGAATACATCCACTCGTAGCGCGCTAAACGGCCCGTTGCTCACATTGTTGCCACTGACCAGTGTGCCACTGTTGTTGCCGCCGAGGTAAATAGCCGAGCCCTGCGCGCCGGTGACGGTGTTGCTGATAATCTGCGTCGCGCTGGTGCTGAACAGCGCGGCAAACGTGCCGTCGCCGGTGGAGCTATTATTAGTGATGATCAGGTTGCTAGAAGGGCTGGACGGCACATTGGTGAATCCCGCGCTGCTGTTGCCGGCAAACTGGTTGGAGTCGATCAGCACGTTGTTGACGGGACCGCTGCCGCCGAACAGGCCGGTATCGCCATCGCCGGTGGGCGTGTTATTGTTGTTTTCGACCCGGTTGCGGTAGAAACGGGTCTGTACCGTGCCGTCACTGCTGAAAAATGCGCCCATGCTGTTATAGCGCAGGATATTGTTCAGCACTTGGTAGCCGGAGCCACCGAGGATAAAGATGCCGCGCGCGTTGCCGTTCGGTCCTGACGCGCCTTCGATCAGAAAGCCGTCAATAGTGACGTTGCTGGGGCCGGAGGTGAGATCAAAGCCGCCGGTATCTTTGTTCAGCACGGTCTCGGCGGTTTCATCGGTGCGCCCCACGCGCGCATCATTGCCGGCCTGCGCGCCGCGCAAGATCAGGCTTTTGTTGACGGTCACCGTCTCGTAATAGAGGCCGGCGGTCACGTTGATTGTGTCGCCGGGATTGGCCGCTGTGACAGCAGTCTGGATCGTGGTGTAGCACGGGACATTAGGGCAGTTGCCGTTACGATCCACATAGAGGGTTGCTAACGGCACACCCGGCGGGCGGGTCGTGAGGTTAGCTAGGCGGCTGGGCTGATAGGTATGCGGGTGCGCCACCCGTGGATCGCTCTCCGACCCACCGCCATAGATCACTACGCTCACGCTAGGGCGCGCGGCCAGGATTGTTGCATCCAGTGCCGGCGCTTTACTCGCTGCTCGTGCCTGTGGTGCATCATTTGCCCCCCCCAGCCAAACCACCGCACCCAGTAGGGTACTAGCCAACGCTAATAGAACCTTGACTTGCCTCTGATTCTGCTTCACAATCTACTCCTTTTATAAGCGCGTAATCCCACTGTGGTGTAAGTAAGTTGATCCTCACCTTTAATGTAACACAAAATATTGTATCAGTCAAAAAAGGGGGCTAAAGTGTGGAAGTGTCCGCGTTACGCCGAATACTCAGGCACAAAACGGGCCTGATAGTGAATTCCCCCTGGCGTGCTACCCCTCTTTTTGACCTGATACCAATTATCGGTCAACAACGTCAAGTTTTCAGCCATTTAGATCGGGGTGTATGTGTTTTCGCCGCTACTACCGGCTGAAAGGCCACACGCGCGGTCTGCTTCCCCTTCATCCATCTCGTGGACTATGCTTCCACGCCTTAACGCAATTTGGCTCCAGCTCGGCTGATCAGACAGTGCTTGACAATTATATAGACCAGTTGCTATAATAAGGTATGAGCAATGTGCGTGAACAACTTATCGCCACCACCGCCGCCTTGCTGGAAGCGCAAGGCTATCATGCGACCGGGCTGAACCAAATCCTCAAAGAGAGCGGCGCGCCCAAAGGATCACTGTATTACTATTTCCCGGCGGGCAAAGAAGAGCTGGCGGCGGCGGCAGTGGACCATAGCGGCACTCTCGTGGCGGCGCGCATCGCCAGTGCGTTGGCCGACGATCTCGATCCCGCGCTGGCGATCCCGGCTTTCGTGCGGACCATCGCGCACTACATCGAAGCGGCCGACTTTCGGGCCGGTGGACCCTTGCTGGCGGTGGCGCTGGAAACCGTCGCATCCAGCGACCGGCTGAACCAGGCTTGTCGCGCCGCCTATGACCGGATCGAGGCCGCTTTTGCCGCCAAACTGGTGGCCGGCGGCTATAGCCCGGCGCGCGCGGTACACGTCGCCCAGTTTATCACCGCGACCATTGAGGGTGGCACGGTCTTGAGCCGCACCTATCACAGCGGCGACATCTTGCGCCGCAATGCCGACGAACTTGCCGCGTTCTTGCGGACCACCGCCAAAGAGTAAAGGAGCAAAGCCATGAAAGCAGTACGGATTTATGCGCGCGGCGGCGTGGATGTGTTGCGCTATGAGGACATCGCCACGCCCAGCCCCGGTACGGGCGAAGTGTTGATCGCCGTGGCGACGGCGGGAGTCAATTACTCGGACCTGGGGCAGCGGCGCGGTGACTATCCGAATTTGGTGCCGTTGCCCACCACGCTGGGTAACGAGGTGGCCGGCACCATCGTGGGGCGCGGGTCGGACGTAGACGGGCCGGCCGATGGCACCCGCGTGGTGGCGCTGGTCAACGGCGGCTATGCGGAGTATGCTGTGGCTCCGGCGGCGCTCGCCGTTGCCATCCCGGACGGAGTGAGCTTTGCCCAAGCCACCGTCATCCCCATCCAGGGCCAGACAGCCTACTTGTTGCTGGAGCGGGCGACGCGCCTGCAAGCCGGTGAGCGCGTGCTGGTCCATGCCGCCGCCGGGGGAGTCGGTTCGTTGGCCGTGCAACTGGCGCGCTTGCTGGGGGCCGGTTGTGTGATCGGCAGCAGCACCTCGCCGGACAAGGCGGCCTATATCCGCGAACTAGGGGCGGATGCCGCCGTCAACACGAATGAGCCGAATTGGGTGGAGGGAGTCATGCGGGCCACGCGCGGCCAGGGCGTGGATATTGTGCTGGACCCCATCGGCGGACCGCTGGGCCCGCCCAACGTCGCCTGCCTCGCGCCGTTTGGCCGCATGGTCGTCTTCGGCACCCTGAGCGGCGCGGTCACGCCGCTGATCAGCCAGATGCTGATCCCCAAGTGCCTGAGCGTGAGCGGCTACAACACCATGATCCAACCGCCGGCCGACCAGCTACGCGCCAGCCACGCCCTGCTCGACCTGATCGCCGCCGGGAAACTGCACGTTACCCTGAACCACAGCTATCCCCTAGCCGAGGCCACCGCCGCTCACGCCGCCATCGAAGCCCGCCAAACGCACGGCAAAGTCGTGCTGACTGTCGGCGCGGCGCAGTAGCACAGGACAAGAGTCATCCCATGGGTGGCTAGTGCTTGGCCTGCTGGGCTAGAGCGCAGATCCGCACAAAGTCGGCGGCTTTGAGGCTGGCCCCGCCGACCAGCGCGCCGTCTATGTCGGTCTGGGCCAGCAACTCGGCGGCGTTGGCGGGGGTGACGCTGCCGCCGTACTGGATCCGCATCGCGGCGGCGGTGGCGGGACCGACGAGGTAGCCCAGCAGGTCGCGGATGCCGTGAATGGCAAGCTGGGCATCGAGCGCGGTGGCGGCGAGGCCCGCGCCGATGGCCCAGATCGGCTCATAGGCAACGACGCAGCCCTGCGCCTGGGCGGGGTCCATGCCGGCGAACACGGCACGCACTTGGCGGTCCAGTACGGCGGCCCGTTCATGCGCTTGGTTCTCCACCAGATTTTCGCCCACGCAGACGATGGGCCGTAGCCCGTGCGCCAGCGCCGCCTGCACTTTGCGCGTCACGACCTCATCGGTTTCGCCGAACAGCGTGCGCCGCTCCGAGTGGCCGAGGATGACGTAGCGGCAGTAGGGGACCAGCATTCGTGGCGCGATTTCGCCGGTGTATGCGCCGCTTTCCGCCATATACATATTTTGCGCGCCGAGCAGCACCGTGCCGCCGCCCATCATTTCAGACAGGGGCACGAGGCTGATGGCCGGTGGGCAGAGGACGATCTCCACTCCTTCGATAGATTCGAGATCGTCCAGCATATCCTCGGCCAGCACCATCGCTTCGTCGGGCGTGGTGTTCATCTTCCAGTTGCCGGCAATGATCGGCAGGCGGGGGCTAGGCATGGCTAACGCTCCTCGATGGCGGCTACACCGGGCAGGGTGCGCCCTTCCAAGAACTCCAGCGACGCGCCGCCGCCGGTGGAGATGTGGCTGATCTGATCCGCCAGCCCCGCCTCTTCGATGGCGGCCACCGAGTCGCCGCCGCCGATGATCGTGGTCGCGCCGGTGTGGGTCGCGGCGGCGGCTGCCTGGGCCAGCGCGCGCGTGCCGGCGGCGAAGCGCGGGAACTCAAACACGCCCATCGGTCCATTCCAGATCACCGTGCGCGCCGCCAGGATGGTGGCGACGTAACGCGCGGTGCTGGCCGGGCCGATGTCGAGGATGCGCCAGCCGTCGGGGACGGCATCGGCGGCGACGACCCGGCTGTCCGCATCGGCAGCGAAGGCATCCGCGATCACCACGTCGTCGGGCAGCAGCAGGGCCACACCGCGCTCCTGGGCTTGGCGGATCAGCCCGGCGGCTTCGGCTACACGGTCGGCTTCCAGCAGCGAGTCGCCGACCGGATAGCCTTGCGCGGCCAGAAAGGTGTTCGCCATGCCGCCGCCGATCAGCAAGCTGTCCACTTTGCCCAGCAGGTTTGTGATCACACCCATTTTGTCGCTGACTTTCGCGCCACCCAGCACCGCCACAAACGGGCGCGCCGGTGAATCCAGCGCCGCGCCCAGCACGGCCACTTCGCGCTCCATCAGCAGGCCCAGCGCGGCGGGCAAGAGGTGCGCTACGCCTGCGGTCGAAGCGTGGGCACGGTGCGCGCTGCCGAAAGCATCATTGACATAACTATCGCCTAACTCGGCTAACTGCGCGGCGAAGGCTGGATCATTGGCCTCTTCTGCGGGGTGGAAGCGCAGGTTTTCCAGCAACAGAATACTGCCGGGTTGTAGCGTGTGTGCGGCCGCTTCGGCTACCGGCCCCACGCAATCGGCGGCAAAGGCCACCGCCACGCCGGGCAGCAGTTCGCGCAAGCGGTCGGCGACGGGGGCCAGCGACAGGCCGGGGGTCACGCCTTTGGGCCGCCCCAGGTGCGACATGAGGATCACCGCCGCCCCCCCGTCCAGCAAGCGGTGAATCGTCGGCAGCGCGGCGCGGATGCGCGTGTCATCGGTGATCGCGCCGCTCTTTTTATCGAGCGGCACATTGAAATCCACCCGCACCAGCACCCGCTTGCCTTGCAAATCGAGATCGTCTATCGTGCGTTTCGCCATCATCGTCTCCTAGGGGTCAGGGGTCAGGGTCAGGGGTCAGGGGTCAGGGACAAAGAATCAGATAGGGGAATCCGGTAGCACAGTTCCTTGTGAACCAGACCTTCTCACATCGGACCCCTGACCCCTAGGAGACGATGATGGCGAAACGCACGATAGACGATCT
>JALYUO010000715.1 GCA_030853735.1 Chloroflexota bacterium | reverse complement strand
CCTCCCTTCGTAGGGGAGGGGCTGGGGGAGAGGTCGGTGTTACTCGACTTTGCTACCCGCCGGAGCCACGGTGATGGTCGTGCCGCCGGTGACTTCGACCGTTGCACCATTGGTGGTGCCGGCAACTTCGCTGGCGTTGCCGTTACTACCGCTGTCGTGGCCGTTCGTCGCCGGCGCGACTGCTGCATCGGCCCCGTTGATGGCGGCGGGGATCGCCGCCTCCGCCCCGGTCACGGTCGCCGCCGCTGCTTTCTCGGGCTTGGCCTTGCCGCTATAATCGCGCGCCCGCGGCGGGATCAGCGATGTGTCCACCGCCTCATAGCTAAACTCCGGCGCTTCGGTCGGCCCGACAAAGCGTGCCCGCGTGGTCCGCAGCCATTGCGCGTCGTTGCGGTTGGGGAAGTCGGGCTTGTAGTGCGCGCCGCGGCTCTCATCGCGCCGCAACGCGCCCAGCGTGATCACTCGCGCCAACACCAGCATATTCCAGAGTTGACGGCTGAACAGCAACGGCTGGTTCGCCCACTCGCTCTTATCGGGCACGCTGATCTGGCGATAGCGTTCCATCAACTCCTGGATCTTCACATCGGTCGCCCGCAGCTTATCGTTATAGCGCACCACGGTCACATTGTTGGTCATCACCTGGCCTAGTTCGCGGTGCAGCACATAGGGGTTCTCTTTGCCGCTCGTCCGCTTCAGCCAACTATTGTTTTCGTTCTGCCGGCCCACTTCCTGATCGAAGAGGGCCGACGAGATTTTGCCGCTGTCGCGCGCCGCATTCTTGGCATAGGCCACCGCGCTGGGGCCGACGACGTGCAAGCCGGAGTAGATGCACGAGAGCAGTGAGTTCGCGCCCAGGCGGTTCGCGCCGTGATACTGGTAGTCTACCTCGCCTGCCGCGAACAGGCCGGGGATGTTAGTCATGCCCTGCTCTTGGTCGGCCCACAGCCCGCCCATCGAGTAGTGGACTGCGGGGAAGATCCGCATCGGCACTTTGGCCGGATCGTCACCCACAAACTTGCGGTAAATCTCCATCACGCCGCCCAGTTTGATTTCGAGCATACGTGGGTCCAGATGGCTCACGTCCAAAAAGACCTGATTCTGCCCATTCACGCCCAGGCCCAGGTCTACGCAGACGTGGAAAATCTCGCGCGTGGCAATATCACGCGGCACCAGATTGCCGTAGTCGGGAAACTTTTCTTCCAAGAAATACCAGGGCTGGCCGTCTTTATAGGTCCAGACGCGCCCGCCTTCGCCGCGAATCGACTCCGACATCAGGCGCAGCTTATCCTCGCCGGGAATGGCCGTCGGGTGGACCTGGATAAACTCGCCGTTGGCGTAGATCGCGCCCTGCTGGTAGACCGCGCTGGCCGCTGTGCCCGTATTGATCACCGAGTTGGTCGAAAGGCCGAAGATCAGGCCCGGCCCGCCCGTCGCCAGGATCACGGCATCGGCAGCGAAGCTGCGGATCTGCATACTCTTCATGTCCTGCGCCACGATGCCCCGGCACTGGCCCTGATCGTCCAACACCGCGCTCAGGAACTCCCAGCCCTCATACTTGGTGACGACCCCGGTGACCTCTTCGCGCCGCACCTGCTCGTCCAGCGCATAGAGCAGTTGCTGGCCCGTCGTCGCCCCGGCGAAGGCCGTGCGATGGTGCTTGGTGCCACCGAAACGCCGGAAATCCAGGTTGCCTTCGGGTGTGCGGTTAAACATCACACCCATGCGGTCGAGCAAAAAGATGATCGATGGCCCCGCTTCGCACATCCCCTTGACCACGCCCTGGTTCGCCAGGAAGTCGCCGCCATAAATGCTGTCATCAAAGTGCTGCCAGGTCGAGTCGCCCTCGCCTTTGGTGTTCACCGCCGCGTTAATGCCGCCCTGCGCGCATACCGAATGCGAACGACGCACCGGCACGATGGAGAATAGGTCCACCGGCAGACCCATTTCGGCGATCTTGATTGTGGCGGCCAGCCCTGCGAGGCCGCCGCCGACTACGATAATCTTAGGCATTGGACCCCTCCCTTAGAAGCGGAAGCCGCCCCCGCGAACGACAAAGGTGATAATAATTGCCATGCCCAGCACGCTCATGCCCACCGACACGCCCGTGGTGACCCACTGCGAGATACGTTGCGCCCGCTTGCCGATGGTGATACCCCAGGTGATCAGGAACGCCCACAGCCCGTTGCCCAGGTGGTAGCTGGCCGCCAAGATGCCCACCGTGTAGAAGGCAAATACGAGCGGGTTTTGCAGGTGCTGGGTCATCGTCGCATAGCTGGCCGACACCTCGGAAAACGCGCCGAACCGCAAGACCAGTACATGATATGTTATGTAAAGCATGGTCAGGATGCCCGTCACCCGCTGCCACATAAACAGCCGGTTGCGGGCATAGCTATAGGCACCCACATTGATGCGCGTATACGACGCGATAAACAGGCCATACAGCGCATGGTAGATCAGCGGCAGCAGGATAATGCCGTATTCGAGGATGAACAGCAACTGAATATCGCGCGCGTGCGTCGCCATCGTGTCGAAATGATCCGGCGCTTGCAGCGCGGTCGCATTCTCCCAGAAGTGATAGATCAGGAAGCCGCCAATCGGCAGCACGCCGGTCAGCGAATGCAGCCGCCGCAGCCAGAAGTGGTTGCGCTCCACAAAGTTGCGCGGCCGCGCCAAGCCGGATTGCCCGGTAGCGGCCTCTGCCGCCGGCGCACCGCTGCGCGTCGGCTCCGAAACGGTTGCCATGCTCTGGGCCTCCCTAAAGCGTGAAACGTGAAACGTGAAACGAGTGCGTTGGCCGATAGGCGTGTGCGTATGCCCATTCTACTACAATCGCCCCGCGCTGTCTACGCGGGTAAGTACCACGATCATACCGCAGCGGCTATGATAGATCAAGCCGATACGTGCTATAATAGAGATAGATTTTGTCTATAGCTATAGGCCGTGAGCCGTGGGCCGTGAGCCGTGGGCCGTGTTACCTATAGTAATTCAGCTAATGATCTGGAGATTTATGAGATAGAGGAGTTTGCACCCCCAGGTGCAAACGGCGCGCTGCCTGCGGAGTTCGCACCTGGGGGTGCAAACTCCGCAGTTGCTGGGACATTCGCTGCTCCAGATCATTAGCTGAATTACTATTAGGACTTTCGCTTGACGTGCCTACGCCAGGCACGAATGAGGCTGTAATTGAGCGTCAGAAGCGAAAGTCCTAACTATATTATCCATGAACTATGACGACCGCCCACGGACGACCGCCGACCGGCTCACGGCCCACCGCCCACCGCCCACCGCCCACGGACGACCCATGGACCTTGACCAACTGCACGCCTTCGAGCGCATTGTACGCGAAGGCAGCTTCAGC
Organism: Chloroflexota bacterium; assembly: GCA_030853735.1. GTDB lineage: Bacteria > Chloroflexota > Chloroflexia > QHBQ01 > JAICKM01 > JAICKM01. The sequence continues at coordinate 2,316 of JALYUO010000715.1, read as the reverse complement.
AAAGCGGCACGGGCGCTAGACCTCAGTCAGCCCGCCATCAGCGCGCGCATCGCGGCGTTGGAGGCGCGGCTGGGCGGGCCGCTGTTCGTGCGCGGCGGGCGGCGACTGACGCTGACGGCGCGCGGCGAGCAATTTCTGCCATACACCCGGCGCGCCCTGGCCGTGCTGGATGAGGGGCTGGAAGCCGTGCGCGCCGCCGGGGCCGGCGAACGGGGCCGCGTCACCCTCGGCATCGTCCAGTCGCTGGCGGGCACGTTTTTGGCCGATGTGGTGGAGGGCTTTCACGCCGCGCACCCGCAGGTCGAACTGTTTGTGCGCTCGGCCCAAAGCGACAGCCTGCTGGAGATGCTCAACGACGGGCTGGTGCGGCTGGCGCTGATCCACTGGCCCGCGTTCGGTGGCGACCTAACCCCGCTGCTGCACTTGCGCGAGCCGTTGCTGTTGGTGGTGCCGCCCGGCCATCCCTGCGCCGGCTACGGCAATCACACCCTGGCCGAGATAGCCCAAGCGGGCGGCGCGTTCTATCTGGTGCAGTGGAGTCCGCCCATCACCGCGCTGCTGACGCGCCTCGTCGGCCCGGCCTACCCGCCGACCGAATTGCCGGTGGGCGCGGTACAGCACCTGTTGCGACGCGGACGGGGCGCGGCGGTCCTCACGGGCACGCTGGTCGCGGCGGATTTAGCCGCCGGTCGGCTAGTCACGGTCCAAGCCACCGACTTGCCCGCGCTGACCCGCGCCACCGCCCTAGTCCACCGTGCCACCGCCGGCCCGCTGACCCGCCCCGCGACCGATCTCGTGGCCGCTTTGCGCGCGACGGCGGCAGCGGCAGGGTTGTTGCACCGTGAGCCGTGAGCCGTGAGCCGTGAGCCGTGGGCCGTGGGCCGTGGGCCGTGAGCCGTGAGCCGTGGGCCGTGGGCCGTGGGCCGTGAAACGTGAAACGTGAGTAACCAGGCAGCCGCTGATGCTGTCATTCTGAACGCAGTGAAGAATCGGCTGCCGAGCTATTTGGTTTCCTAGCGGCGGCCCCGCTCCTGCGAAGGACACCTGCGGGCAGGTCTGTATGCGCCCCGACCGATTCTTCACTACGCTCAGAATGACAGATTCTTTTCTTTTAGACGGGGTCTCAAGAGCCATAGGAGCAAAGAGAAGGGGTGATCGCTCGCTGGTAGCAATCACCCCTTGCGCTATAATCTGCTGGTGTGTTACGGCGTTTTGCCGGCGGGCACAGGCGTGCCGACGGGAGCCGGCGTGATAGGCGGCATGGTGCCGGCGGCGGGGGCCGGCGGTAGCGGAGTCTTGATTTCGGTGTAGGTGCAGCCTTTGGCGCGTGCGATCAGCGCGGCGGGCAGCGTCACCTTCTGTAGTTCAGCGGCTTTCGTGTTGATGCAGAGCGACTCTTTGGTCGTCTTTTGCACATCCAGGCTTTTGATCGTCGCTTTGCCGGTCAGCACCTGCACCGCCATCTGGCCCGCTTCGAGGCCGTTTTGCGTGTAGTCCAAGCCCTGCGCGGCCACCGCGCCCCGGCTGGCCGAAAGCGGGTCGTTGCCGAACAGCGGTACGCTGTTCTCTTGGGCCACGCGCACCACCGAGTCGAGGCCGTTGACCACCGAGTTGGTAGTGCTGACGAAAAAGGCTTCCGCGCCATGCTGGGCCAGCGTATTGGCGGCATCAAGCGTGTCGGCGGGCTTGATGGCCGAGCGATCTATCAGGCTGATGCCCAGCGTGGCGGCGACGCGGCGCGCTTCGGTGGTGGTGGCGCTGGAGTTGGGTTCACTGGGGTTCCAGAGCAGGCCCACCGTCTTGATGCCCGGCTTGACCTCCAGGATTAGCTTCATACCCTCTTCCACCGGCGGAAACGCCTGCACGCCGGTCATGTTGGCGGGGTGCAGATGGGGGTCGGCGGTCAACGTGTCGCCCTCTTTCTTGCCCGCGAAGCCCGGCCCATAAGGATCGGCCACGGCGGAGAAGAAGATGGGGATGCTGCTGCCGGCTTTCTTGGTCTCATTGAGCGCGGCCGCTGTCGCCGGCGACCCGATGGTGACAATGGCATCCATCTTGTTGGCGATAAAGGCATCAGCCATTTTCGCGGCGGTGGGCGCATCAAGTTCGGCGTTCCGCACGTCAAAAGTGACAGTCTTGCCTTCGACCATGCCGGCCTGGATAAATGCTTGTTTGATGCCCTCGCGCGTGAAGTCGAGCGCGGGATGAGTGGAAGTTTGCAGAATACCGATGCTGTACTTTTTGCCGCCGCTGGTGCCGCCCGTTGTGGTGGTAGCGGTGGCGGCGGTCGTGCTGCCGCTAGCAGCCGTGCCACCC
>JALYUO010000696.1 GCA_030853735.1 Chloroflexota bacterium | reverse complement strand
CTTAAGATGAACCCGATAAAAACTTCAAGCAACTTCCGCTGTAGTTCGGCAGGCACGCGCGCCGCGATTTTCATGTATGTGTCAGCCCGTAGTACTCGTGGCGCTTGTGTCTGGCGACCTTGCGCGGCGTTGATACCGGGGATAGGTGGCAAAGCGGCTGCGTTGTCCCGTAAATAGATGGGCAGTTGGCACTTTGCGTTATTATCGGATTTACCCGTTACCAAAAACAACACTGCCGCCAGTGCGTGTAGTAACTCGCCCACCGGCAATGCGTGATCTGTGGCAGGCATTTGGATTGTCCGTACAAAGATGTCAGCTAAGGCTACTGGGTTACAAGTATCTTCACGCGCAAACTCTGCAGTCGCCCTACCCATCGTTTCTAACACCACAGTCACCCGATCAAGTTCGTGTTTGAAGCGGGCCGTGTCGCGGATCTCTCCTAGCGCGGGGGTAATCCATACGTCAAACTCGCGCAAGTCGCGGCTGAGGTCTCTACTAGGCAAGGGCAGTTTCACTAGAGTTCCATCCGCATTTGATAGAGTGTAGGATCGGAATTGCTACCATTGGTGGCGGGAACGGATTGCTTTAATAGCTGTGTGATCTGATCTGCGGCACACATAGCGGCAGCAACGGATACATCCGGCCCTGTTATGTGCGGGTAGTGTTCTGAATAGACTTTGAGACACTGCGCGAACACCAACGTTGCCACGTTAGCTGGGGAGCTGCTAACAGCACGGTCATGGGCGGCTACGACCTGCTGGGCTTCCTGCGTCATCTGTTGTAGCAATTGATTCCAATCAATGAGCGGAGTAGGGCGCGTTTTGCGGCAGACCAGTACCACATCTTGTTCAATCGAGTCGCTGTCCATGATATGTAGTGATCGATCCGACTCACTGCGAACCGTATGAACAGCCGACACCCGGAACTTGGCCCCTACTAACGCGACCAGGAGCATCTCCCAGGCTTTGCCTGCCCGGTGATGGAAAGTGAAGACCATGGCCCCATCATCTCTTAGTACTCGGCAGCACTCGCGAAAGACCCGGCATAGACCCTCGGCGTAAAAGTCGTCGCCTTTGCCGATCCGCTTGCTAACAATTAGCTCCTTAGCGTGGTCGAGTAAAGGTACGGCCAATTCTGGGTAGTCTGCGCCCAACATTGCGTGTAACCAGACGTAATTGAACTCTGCCAATTCACTGTAGGTGACATTATCATAATACGGCGGATCGGTGATTACATAATGGACACTGGCATCCGGCAAAGGCAACTGTTCAGAGGAGCGACACAGCAATAAGGCGCTGTACGGTGTTTGTTCTAACTCCTCCCAGGACGATATAAACCGTGGCTTAATCGCTTCGCCGGGAATCGGCACGGTGGTGCTGCGGTTAGGCGCTAGGGCATCAATGCGCCGTTCGGCAGGGTTGCTGCGGTAGGCATAGGCATTTTGCACACTGCGCCAGAAGAGGTTTTGCAGCGTGCCCGATGCGGTTTTCCCGGCCAGTGGATTGCTTTCGATAAAATCGCTTGGTGGAGTGAAGGCGTGTAGGCGAAAAATCCAGGAGATAGCAGCCGGTCGGTTCGGGCGGGGCACACAGAAGATATTCGTATAATTGGTGAGTTGCGAAACAACCGTTGCCAGGGTATCTTTCATATCAGACGGCGGCAACGTTTTCACGCGCTGCGCCAGCCAGCCTAACACGAGCAGTTGGCGCGGTGTAAATAGCTGTTGCCAATACTTATAGCCGTAATTTACCGGGCGGGGATCGGATCGCCCTTCGCTAGAGATCCGACCCATAGGTAGAGTGAGACTAGCCTCTAGCGTAGTAAAGGTTTCCTGAGCGCGCCGGTAGTTAGCTAAATCAAGCGGAGTCGGGCGCATTAGTCCGCTCCCATGCTGTGGGCAATGATACAGGATCGCGAACATTCGGGTCTGCTGCTGGGGATCAGTGGTTTGCGCTAATGCTTTGCGAAAGCTAGTTGGCTGTCGGCAAGAACCACAGGTAAAGTAGCCCCCTGCACTGTTTCCGGCTCCTGGATCAAAAACCGTTTGACAGTTTGGACACGCCGACGGGGTTTGGGGTGATGTTGCCGTGCGAAACACCAGGGCACAATGGGGACAATGGATCCAATGAGTGGCTCCGTGTTTCCCTAAGATATGCGACTTGAAAACCTCATTCGGTGTGTCACAGTGAGCGCAGGGCAATACATAGACCCAGCGCGTATGCCAAATGGTGGCATGGGCATTACACATTGGGCATATAGTCGCATAGTAGCTACTGAAAAGACGCACCGCTTCCCGTTCGAGTTCACGAAAGGCGCTTTCCAATGCGGACCATGATCTAGGTTGCTGCAAAGCGGTGCGCGTGGTCCACCAAGCAACCGGATTAACATCGCAGCCGACGACCTTAGCGCCGAGCCGCGCCGCCTCTAATAAGGTGGTGCCGCCGCCCATAAATGGGTCAAGAATAACCGTGTCAGAGAAATCGTGTTTTTTATAACGCGCTGTCCATACGTCGTCGCCGTCCTGCAACAGCACGCCCAGCAGGATGGAGCGGAATACGGAGCCAAAGCGTCTAGCCCACCATTTGTGCAGATACAAGGGCGGGCGACTGATTTCTGGACCACGCCCCTCCACTTTGACCAGCGCGCTTAATCGCGTGGTAGGGAACCCGCTAGGCGTTTCAATCGGCAAGATCATAGGCATCAGTATACCACGGTCCACTGATGCGTCAACTCCACTCGTGCAACATTCGGCGGGCGGCTTTGATCGTGTTTTGCACCAACATCAGGCTGGTGACGGGGCCGATGCCGCCGAGCACGGGCGTGAAATATCCAGGGCGGAGGGAAGGCTCATGTAGTTTCCTTTAATTGCTGTAGAATCATGGTGATTTTACCTTGCAGATCAGGTAGATTCTGCTCAATTACATCCCAGACACGGAGATGATTAATACCCAAATAGTCATGGACCAGGATGTTACGAAATCCTGCTATTCTGCGCCAGTCTACATCGGGGTGCGCGGCTTTTAAGGCGGGGGACAGTCGTTGGGTGGACTCAGACAGAATCTGCAAGTTGCGAAGAACCGCATCCTGTGTCTTGGCATCTGCTAAGAAGTAGTCTTTTCCATCTACTGTGTATTGTTGGATGCGGTCAATACACTCGGTAATATAAATCAGGTAGAAACGATCATCTTTCACAAAGGCACCGCTTCCTGTAGCACGCGGTCGCGGATATACCAATGCAAGCCGGCGGGTTCCACTAGGTCTACTTTGCAGCCCAGCAAGTCTTCGAGATCCTGGCCCAGCGCCACCTGATCGAGCAAGGTGCGGCCCGGTTCTAGCTCGATGAGCAGATCCAGGTCACTGTCGGGGCGAGCTTCGCCACGAGCGACAGAGCCAAACACGCGCAGGTTGTGGGCACCGTAGCGGGCGGCGATGTGCAGGATTCTCGCACGCTGGGCGTGGCGCAGATCGGTCAGGTTCATCGTGGGTAGTATAGCCCCTCAACTCCACTCGTGCAACATTCGGCGGGCGGCTTTGATCGTGTTTTGCACCAGCATCAGGTTGGTGACGGGGCCGATGCCGCCGGGGACAGGGGTGATCACCCCGGCGACGTGACGCGCCGTGGCGAACTCTACATCGCCGCACATCACGCCGTCTACCACGCCCGCGCCGAAGTCGAGGACGACTGCGCCGGGTTTGAGCCATGCGCCGCGCACAAAGTCCGGCTTGCCCACCGCGCAGGCCACCACATCGGCTTCGCCCAGCAGGCGGCGCAGCACGGCGGGCGGCGTGTAGGAATGGGTCAGGATCACCGTGGCGTTGGCGGCTTGCAACATCTGGCCCAGCGGCCGGCCCACCACGGCGGAGCGCCCAATGACCAGTGCCGTCTTGCCGGCCAGTGCGATATTATGTCGAGCTAATAGGGCCAAGCCGGCCTGCGGCGTGGGCGGCACGAAGTAGTCGAGGCCACTGTAGCCCAGCGTGAGCCGTCCGGCGTTTTCGGGGTGGATGCCGTCCACATCTTTGGCGGGGTCTAGCACTGCGCTCACCGTCTCCGGGCCGTGCGGCGGCGGCAGCGGCATTTGCACGATCACCCCCGCGACCGAATGCAGCACGTTGAGGCGGGCGACTTCGGCCTGGATCAGGCTGCGGGTGGCGTGCGCCGGCAATTCGATCAGTTCCAGCGGCAGATCCACCGCTTGGCACGTCTTGCGGATCATCCGCAGGTAGCCGTGCGAAGCCGGGTCGTCGCCGACCATGACCACGGCCAAGCCCGGCAACACGCGAAAGCGGCGTTTGAGGTCAGCTACTTCGGTGGCGGCCTTGACGCGCAATTCGGCGGCCAGCGCCCGCCCGTCGAGGATCAGCGCCCCGTCCGAGGGCCAGTCAGCGGCAGCAACCGCGCTGCTGAGGGTGTCGGTCATGGATCTCCCTAGAAAAGGCGTGCGATGAGTTTGCCGATGATGCTACCAATGAACATAAGGATATTGACCAGCAACGGCAGGCGCAGTGTGTCCCACAGCGGAGCGTGGCTGGTGTGGGTGAGCAAGTAGACGGCCATCACCAGGCACAGGCCCGGCGCGAAGGGGAAGTAGGTGCCGAGGCCGCGCCGCAGGAACAGGGCCACGCCGACGATTGGCCCCCAGAACAGCGTCGAGACGATGCCGGCAAAGCCGCCCATCAGGCCCAGCATCACGGCCAGTTCGACATCACCCCAGGCCAGCGCCTCGCGTCCGCCGTAGCGCAGGCGACCCAGCAGCCGGCCCACGCCATAGAGGACCAACATGAAGCCGCCACCGACCGCCGCGCCGAGGCCCACGGTGCCCAGTGGCATTTCCAGCGCGGGCACCAAGCCACCGAGGATGCCTAGCCCGCCGCCGGCCAGCAGCACCACCGTATAAATCTCATGCCGCCGCCAGTCCATCACCAGAATGAGCAGCAGCACGGCTAAATCGGCCACATAAAGGGCAAACGCCGCATTCCAGCCGCCTGCCGCGAGGTAGGCCAGCAGCGCGCCCAGCGCCAGCGTCGCTTCGGTGAGCGGCCACCAGCGCGGCAGGCATTCGCCGCAGACTCGACAGCGCCCGCCCCGCCGCAGATAGCCGACCAGGGGCAGCGCATCGGCCCACGGCAGGCGCACGCCGCGCCGCACGCACATGGGTGGCCCCCAGATCGGCGCGCCCAACGGCAAGCGGGCTGCCACGGTCGCCACCGCGCTGCCGCCAACCAGCCCCAGGATCAGCGCGCCTAGCACGCCCAGTGTTTCTAGCAAGGTGTCAGGTGTCAGGTGTCAGGTGTCAGGTGTCAGTCGTTAATTCAGAACGCAGAACTCGTCGTCATTCCGCATTCCGCATTCCGCATTCGCGTCACCGGTTGCCGCAGCGCACGCGGTTGCGCTCATGCTCGTCTAGGGTGGTCGCGAAAGCATGGCTGCCGTTGCCACAGGCGACAAAATAGAGATAGTTATGTTGGGCGGGAGCCACCGCCGCCTGGATCGAAGCGAGGCCGGGATTGCTGATCGGTCCCGGCGGTAGCCCGGTATGGACGTAGGTGTTGTAGGGGTTATCCACCGTGTTAGGGTCAAGCCGCAGGTAGGGCCACCAATCGCCGGCTTTGCCCAGCGCGTACTGCGTGGTGGGGTCAGCATCCAGCTTCATGCCCGCATCGAGCCGATTGGTGAACACGCCGGCAATGATCGGGCGCTCGGCGGGCAACTGCGCCTCCCGCTCAATGATCGAGGCCAGCGTGACGATCTGGTGCAGCGTATAGCCCCGCTCTTGCGCGGCTTGCCGCAGCGCGGGCGTGACCCGCTTGCCGAAGTTTGCCAGCATAATATCCAGCACCGCCTGTTCGCGGTCGGCTCCGTGCTGCGGGAAGCTGTAGGTGTCGGGGAACAGATAGCCCTCAATGTCGCCGCCGCTGGGCCGGTCGGGCAAGAAATCGTAGCGAAACGTGCCGGTCAGGGTCAGCGACAAGAAGCGGTCGTGGTCAATCAGATCGGCGGCGGCCAGTTTGTCGGCGATCTGGCCGCTGCGCCAGCCTTCGGGGATCAGCACCGGGGTCAGCATCGTGCTGGGCGTGCGCGTGATCGTGTCAATGATGGATTGCGGACTCTGGCCGGGCGACAGCTGGAAGTCCCCGGCTTTGAGCGCGGCTTCGGCTCCCCGAAACTTGAGATCGAGCCGGAACATCGTCGCCGAGCCGATCAGATGCTGCGCTTCGAGTCGCGTTGCCACCGAAGCCACGCTTTCGTCGGTCTGGATCGTGAACAATTGCTGCGTGGTGTCGGCGGGCTTCGTGGGGCGGTTCAGGTCGGTGTAGGCGTAAACAGCGATGCCGGCGGCAATCGTACAGAGGATCACGCCCATACCCAACAGATAGCGAAACAACCGCGCCAGCAGTCTCATAGCCGCATTGTACCAGATCAAACGTCAGCCCGCCAACATGGGGATCGGGCGCAATATGGTACAATAGGATCATGGCTACTGATACTTCCGCTCCTGCTCCAACGGCGACGATTGTCCCGCCCAGCGCACCGCCCACACCGCCGCGACCCGCTCCTGGCTCGCGCTTTGCCGCTTTCCGCCACCGCGATTATCGCCTCTACTGGTTCGGCAGCTTTCTCTCGCTGATCGGCACCCAGATGAGCAGCGTGGCAATTGGCTGGCAGGTTTACCAGTTGACCCACAACCCCTTGATGCTGGGCTTGGTCGGGCTGTTCTCGGTCGTGCCGATGGTGCTGTTTTCGCTCTACGGGGGCGTGATCGCCGACGCGGTGGACCGCCGCAAGCTGCTGCTGGGCTGCCAGATCGTGCTGCTCGGCACATCGGCCACATTAGCTATCACCACGTTGAGCGGCACCATTTTCATTGGCGTAATTTTCGCGGTCGCGGCAGTGCAGGGCGGCGTGCAGGCTTTCGCCAACCCCACCCGCTCGGCGCTGATCCCGGCGCTGGTGCCGCGCGAAGATTTGCCCAATGCCATCAGCCTGGGCGTGACCTCCTGGCAAACAGCAGCGGTCATTGGCCCGTCGGTCGGCGGCCTCATCCTCGGCGCGGCCACGCGGGCTATCGGGGTGAACGGCGTGGGCGTGGTCTATGTGGTGGATGTGATCTCGTTCCTGGCGGTGATCGCGGCGCTGGTCCTGATGCACACGCGCACCGCTCCGGCGGAAGTGCGCGATGTTAGCCTGAGCGCGGCAATGACTGGGCTGCGCTTCGTGTTCGGCAACCCGATCATGCGCGGCACCATGTTGCTCGACTTTTTCGCCACCTTCTTCGGCGCGTCTATGGCGCTGATGCCGATTTTCGCCACCGATGTTTTGCACGTCGGCGCGGAGGGGCTGGGCTTCCTGCTGGCCGCGCCCAGCGTCGGCGCAGTGCTGACGGCGCTGATCATCACCGGCCTACCAACGATTCATCGCCAGGGCGCGGCGGTGCTGTGGGGCGTGGCCGCTTACGGTGTGACCTGGGTCGTGTTTGGCCTGACCAATAACTATTTCCTGGCGTTGCTGGCGCTGGCCGGCACCGGCGCGGCAGATACCCTGAGCATGGTCATGCGCCAAACCATCCGCCAGCTGGCGACCCCCGACGCATTGCGCGGGCGTATGACCTCGGTCAACATGATCTTTTTCATGGGTGGGCCGCAACTGGGCGAGATGGAAGGCAGCGTGATCGCCAAGTACGCCGGCGCGCCCTGGGCCGCGATCACCGGCGGCCTCGGCGTGCTGATCGTCACGGTCCTCGTCGCCCTGCGCTCCCCCGCCGTGCGCGACTACCGGGTGGATTGATGTAATCCTGCTGACCGGCCACGAATGGGGCCACGAATACACGAATAGATCGGGGCGCCGGGTGGCACCGCCTCCTACCATCTGCCCCCGCCGCCCCGATCTATTCGTGTATTCGTGACCCCATTCGTGGCCGGTCAGCAGGATTACATCAATCCACCCGGTAGTCGCGCACGGCGGGGGAG
>JALYUO010000688.1 GCA_030853735.1 Chloroflexota bacterium | reverse complement strand
GGCGTACCCGGTGGGGCTGTCTGCCTGCGGGGCGGTCCGCTCGACGGGGCAGCGGGGTACGCCTGCCGGTGCCGCACCTGGGGGTGCTGCCTCCTCCTAATCAAAGGAGACAGTGCCGCCTGCTTCGAGAACGCATACGCCCCGGAGACATAGGGGCGGTGCTTGCCGGCCCGGCCTCGGTTGCGGACAATTAATGAATGCCGCAAAAATACGCATCCTGTGCTTGAAGACCCGCTTCGTGATCCTTCGTGTTCTTCGTGGATCAACAATTCAGCGCAGTTCCCTTACCCAACGGCCCGCCCCGGTTCCTCTAGGCTGTGAGCGGCGCGCTGTGTTGCGGCAAGTAGACCGTGAACACACTGCCGGCTCCCTCGCTGCTGCTCACCTCTACGCGGCCCCCGTGCAGGGTGACGATCTCGCGCACCACAAACAGGCCGACCCCGATGCCGCTGATCCCTTCTTGGGCGGTATTGGCGGCGCGGTAGAAGCGTTGGAACAGGTGGGGCAGGGCGGCGGCGGGGATGCCGATGCCCATATCCTGCACTTGCACGCAGGCATCCGGCCCCTGCGCCGCCACTTGCATGGTGATCGGACCCCCCGCCGGGCTGTATTTGACCGCGTTGCCGATCAGGTTTTGGAAGACTTGCTCCAAGCGCAGTGCGTCCCCGTTGATCCACAGCGGGGCGGCGGGCGTGGTCACGGTCAGCGTATGGGTATCCAGCGTCGGCTGGACTTCATCCACGATGCGGCGCAGCAAGGCGCTGAGATCGAGCGGCGCGGGTTCGATGCTCAGTTGCCCGGTTTCGATGCGCGAGACATCGAGCAGGGAGCTGATCATGCGGTTGAGGCGCATTCCCTGGTCCAGCATGATCCGTAGCGTGCGCGCATTCGCTTCGCTCAGGGTGTCGCTGCGCGCGAGGCGGCGTTGCAAGAGTTGGGCGCTGCCCAGTACGCCGGTCAGGGGGGTTTTGAGTTCGTGCGAGGCAATGCTGAGGAATTGATCGCGCACTGCCAGCGCACGCTGGGCATCGGTTGCCAGGCGGGCGTTGGCTTCGGCCAGGGCACGGTACTGGGCCGCGCCCGCTTCGGCCGCTTGGCGGCTGGCCTGTTCGCGGCCCAGCAGGGCGGCGCGTTCGGCCTCGGCGGCCTGCCGCTCGGTGACATCGCGCCCCACCAGCACCACGCCCAAGATCCTGCCGTGGGCATCACGCATCGGCGCGGCTCGTTCATCTACGGGACACGTTGAGCCGTCGCGCGCTACCAACAGCAGCGGTGCCTGGGTCGGCAGGGGTTCCCCGCGCAATACCACTCCGACGACGCTTTCGACCGGCCGGCGGGTAGTGGCATCCACCAATTGGACCACCGCCGACAGGCTGCGCCCCCTTGCCTCGATCAGCGCCCAGCCGGTCATCCCTTCGGCCACGCTGTTCATAAACACGATCTGGCCCAGCGTATCGGTGACGATCACGCCGTCCGCGATGCTGGTGAGGGTGGTCTGGAGGCGGGCGGCCTGTTCACGCGAACGCGCATCGGCCCGGCTACGCGCTTCGGTGATCAGGGTGATAAACAGGGCCGTGCCGCCGAACACCAGCAGACGCAGCAGATCAAGTGGCGACGTAATCGAGAGGGTGAACTGCGGATCCTCGAACAGGTAGTCGGCCAGCGCGGCTCCGAGCGCGGTTGCCAGCAACGCCGGTCCCACGCCGCCGTACCAGGCGCTCACGGCGACCGCCGCCAAAAACAGCAGAAAGGCGCTTTGCTCATGGGGGTCCACCAGCAACGCCGCCAAGCCCATCGCTACGGCCACCGCCGCCCCCGCCACACCGTAGCGTTGCCAAGTGGCGCGGGGAGCCGGCTCCTCGCTGGAGGGCACCACGAAGTCGAGCATTTGGAGCGGTCACTACCCTTCTCGCACCTTGATGCGTGTCACTGCTGCTCCTGCTAAAGCAATATACATACCCATTACCGAGGCGCGGTCTGAGTCGGTGCAAGGCACGCCGCCGCAGGCAACTGTAGCACAGGGGGTGCGTCATGGGCAGGTGGAATGGGGTATAGGGCAGCAATGAATTGCGGGGGTCGGCAACGCCACGATGCGTGGACCGCGCAATGAATTGCAGGGGGTCGGCAACGCCACGATGCGTGGACCGCGCAATGAATTGCGGCCCTACACACTCGTCACGGGCAGCCTAAACGGGTGTAGGGCCGCAATTTATCGGGGGCCGGCAACGCCGCTACACCACGCCGGCGGCTGTCCAGGGCTGGATCAGATCGGGGCCGTCGCAGGTGGGGCGGTTGACCAGGGTGGCGACCGGGTGGGCCGTGATCGCTGCCGGCGCGTAGGGGCGCAGCAGATCCAGCCAGGCCGCCTCGCCCGCCTGGGGGTCCAGCCAGGCCGCCTCCGCCGCCGGCGGCAAGATGACCGGCATCCGCGCGTGAATGGGGGTCAGCCGGTCGTTGGCCGTGGTGGTGATAATCGTGTAGCTCCACAGGGCCGCGCCGTCAGGGCCGTGCCAGCAGTCATACAGCCCGGCGAAAGCAAACAACGCGCCCGGCCCGTCGTCGCCGACCACTTGCATATAGTAGGGCTGCTTGCTCTTGCCGCTGCCTTGCCACTCGTAGAAGCCGCTGGCCGGCACCAGACAGCGGCCCTGGCGCAACGGTCCACGATAGGTCGGCTTTTCGGCCACCGTCTCGGCCCGCGCGTTGATCGTGCTGTAGCGGGCCGACGGTTCGCGGGCCCAACGCGGCACCAGCCCCCAGGTCATGGCGGTCAGCTGTCGCCCCGCGCCCTGCGGCACCACAACCGGGTGCAACTGACCGGGAGCCAAGTTAAAGCGCGGGCCGTCCAAGTCGGCCAGTGCCTCGCTCTGGCCCACCCGCTCTGCCGCGCCCGCCGCACCCGCCGCCGGCCCGACCGTCGCGCCAAAGCGCATGGCGACCTGGGCCACCGTTGCCGCTAATGTATATCGTCCACACATAGGGTGATCCCTCCTCTCCTTGTCTTATCTCCACCATCCCCCGCAAAGCGGCAACCTGCGGCTCGTCGGTCATGGTGTCCGATCTCAAAGCTTTTGTCTCGTGGCGCAAGTTTGTGTCCCAAGAATCTCAGAGTTTGTGTCCCAGCACCCCGGTGCGGCACCGTAAGCCTTGATCGAGCGGTGATCACGACTAGGCCAATAGGAGCTTGGCACCAAACGCGGCTGTAAATAGCTATAGCAATCTCTGCTCGCGTTATTTTGTCGCACCGATGCTAGATTCCTTACCTAGTTTGTATACCTCGCCGCATCAAATGGTAGAAGGCAAGGACAGCATTCCAGGCAACCCAGAGCAGCCCTGCGTATACCACAATATCGGCCAATAATCCGCCAAGGTTGAGATTGAAGTAATCGGCATCATCAATCTTGCCCCAGCTACCCGTTGGCGAGGAACCTGCTACGTCACATATAAATGACAGCGGAAAACCAGCGCCTAGCAAATTGTAGCAGAAAGGATCGGAACGTTGGTAACTTATACTATTGATTGAGAGACCAATCGCGATCAGCGTAAGCATAATCCACAAGAGACAACCACCCCGACGAAGCCGAAAATCGTTCATAGCACTAACCTCCTGTTAGCCTCTGAAGGAGGCAACACCGCCACAGAACAGCTAACCTCAGTTCTGCGATGCAAGCGGCCATTGTGTCATTACCACATCATATGCTTTTCCCGCGTTGTCTTCTACTCCGTTAAAGTCACGGATCACCTAATAGCGCTATCAATCAACAGGCTTAACGTTGTTTTTTGTGCCGGCGCGGCTGGATCCCCCGTATGCCCAGCAACCGCCGTCCGAGTGGGACACAAACTCTGAGATTCGTGCGCTACGCACGAGATCGGGACACAAACGGTGAGATCTTACATCCGTGGTATTATGCGTTCTGACCGCTGACCCCTAGCCCCTATAGTAATTCAGATAATGATCT
>JALYUO010000684.1 GCA_030853735.1 Chloroflexota bacterium | reverse complement strand
CCACCACGATCTCCGTGTCTCCGTGTTGTCGTCGTAGGGCCCACGATCAAGGCAATAGCGCGAAAGTCGCCCTGTGAGCTAAATTGAGCAGCCAAGGAACACTGCTTTCGTGTTCAACAAGACTTTGGCTTGCCCCTTGTTTTGCTCCCACAGGGCGACTTTCGCGCTATTGCGTAATTCAGCTAATGATCTGGAATTTATGAAAGAGGAGTTTGCACCCCCAGGTGCAAACGACGCGCCGCCCTCGGAGTTCGCACCTCGGAGTTCGCACTCCTCAGTTGGTGGGGCCACTCGCTGCTCCAGATCATTAGCTGAATTACTATAGCGGTCCGTCAGGGTGAATCGTTACTTACCTCTTGTTTCCCAAATCCCGACTAGACTCCAGCGCCGCCAGCACAGTGGCTTCCGGCACATCGGAGACGACGCGCACGTCGCCGGGGGCATGGGCGAGGACGAAGCGCAGGCGACCGGCGTGGCGCTTTTTGTCGGTTGCCATCGCGGCCAAGATAGTGGCCGGGGTGGTGGCGGGCGGCAGGGTTGGTCCCCAGGCGAGCGGCAGACCGTAGGCGGCAAGCAGGCGGGCCGTGGTGGCGGTGAGCGCGGCATCGGCCACGCCCAGGCGTTCCGCCAGATGCGCGGCGGTCATCATGCCCTGCGCCACGCCGTAGCCGTGTTTCAGCGTATACCCGCTCAGGCGCTCGAAAGCGTGGCCGAAGGTGTGACCGAGATTGAGCAGCGCCCGGTCGCCTGCTTCGTAGGGATCGGCCTCTACCAAGCGCACTTTCACCGCAATCGCCAGGGCCAGCAACTCCGCATCGGGCGGGGTGGTCGCATAAAGCAAAGCGGTCAGCCGCGCCCCGTCGGGACCGGGCAGGCTGATCAGTCCGGCTTTGACGATCTCGGCCATGCCGTTCGCTACCTCGTCGGGCGGCAGCGTCGCCAGCGTAGCCAGGTCCGCGATCACCGCGACCGGCTGCTTGAACACGCCGACGAGGTTTTTGCCCAGTGGGTGATCAATGGCGACTTTGCCGCCCACACTGGCATCGGCCATCGCCAGCAGCGTGGTCGGCGCTTGCACCAGCGACACGCCGCGCATATAGAGCGCCGCCGCCAACCCCGCCGTATCGCCCACCACGCCGCCGCCTAACGCCAGCACCCAGCCGCTGCGGTCCAGCCCGGCCGCCGCAAAGCCGGCGATAAAGCCGTCCAGCGCCGCCCAGCCCTTGTGCGTCTCGCCCGCCGCCATCGCCACCAGCGTCGCATCCAGCCCGGCCGCGTGCAGCGCCGCCAGCACGGCGGCCCCATGCAACGCCGCCACCGTCTGATCCGTCGCCACGACGACCCGCCCGCCTAGCCCCAACCCGCGTGCCGTTGCACCAATGGCGGCCAATAATCCCGGCCCAATATGGACCTGATAAGCGCCATCGGGCGTATGAACCGTCAGGGTGTGGGTCATGCGGATCGCCCTTCCAGGAGTCGGCTTAGGTGCCCCATACCTGGGCCAGCAGGCGCAACATCTCTTCGGGGTCCAGCGCCTCGCCGCAGTGCGGGCACAGCAAGGTGCCTTTGGGCGCGAAGGGCGGCACGGGAGCAGCCACCGGGCTGGACGGCGGCTCCGGCGGCGCAGGAGCGGCTGCTAGCGCTGGGACCGGCGACACGGGCGGCGCATCGGCAGCGGGTAGAGGGTGCAACCAACTGGGCAAGTTCGACAGATCCACGTCGGACGCGGCGGGCAAGCCGGTGCGTTCGGCAACGCTGCTCTTTTGCAACGCCAACCACTCGCTGAACGACATGGCCGGGGCATCCTCCTCCACGTCGTCGCCGAGCAGTAGGTCGCCCAGGCTGCCCCCGCTATCGGACGGACCCGCCCCACCGGGCAGCACGAAAGGCGCGACGGTGCCCAGTTCAGGGGCGAACGGGTCGAAGGCGACTACATTGCTAAACTCATCGGCCAAGTCCAGTGGTGTCGGTGCAACGGGCAGATCGGGCAGTAGTTCCGGCGCAGTTGGGCGGGGCAATGCGGGCGGCGGGATCAGGTTATCGGCCGCCGCCGGCACCGCGTTGGGGTTGAGCGATCCCCCGGCCAGGGCGGCCAAGTCCACCCCGCTGGTCAGCCAGGTCAGATCGTCGGTCGGCGTGGGCGGGTCAGCGATTACTGCCGGAACCAGCGGGGCAGGCGGCGGGCGGAGCGCGGCGGGCCGCGCCAAACCGGGAGGGAAGCTGCCCGACAAGGCCACATCCGGCGGCGGGGTGGCGCTGCGCGTGTCCGGGGCAGCCGTGTCCCGCAGGATTCCTTCGAGATCCACATCGCCGCCAAATAGCCAATCGGTCTCCGAAAGTTGATCCTCGGCCAACGGCCCAGTAGACGCGGTGGCCTCTGCACGGAGCGGCGCGGCAACAGGTGACTCGACGGGGGGCGCAACCGGCACAGGCGCGGTGGCGGGCGGCGGGATGACGGGGGGCGCAACCGCCAGCCTAGTGGACAGCTCAACCAGCGGGCGTGTGCCCAGCCCAGAAACAGGCGGCGCAGCCACCGTCTCCGCGTCAATGCCGAACACCAGCGCCAGGCCAACCACGCGCGCATCCGGCGACAGGATCTGGAGCCGCAAATCGTTGTGCTTGGTCGCTTCCTTGAACGTCTGGTAGCTCTCCATCTGGCGCAACAGCGCGATACCCCGTGGCACGGCGAGGATCACCGGCAGGGTGGGATCGGCGGCGTGGCGCGCGGCGATCAGGGCCAGCAGTTCCGGCAAGGTATGTTCGGGCTTTACCTCGATCATCTCAGCCACGGGCAGCTACCTCAATCTCCATCATGGGGGGCGGCACGACGCTGCTCGGCGGCCGCGCGCTGCTCATCCAGCGTCTGCAACTGGTCCAGGGTCAACCCGCCCGCCGCCCGTTGCGCCAGCAGATCGAGATAGACCGCCCCGGCCTGGGTGTGGTCATGGGGAGTCGGCCCGCCGGCTGGGGCCGGGGCCGCCACCGCTGCTGCCCGGTCAGCGCGGCGTTGGGCCGTGAAGGCATCGGCTTCAGCATCCAGCACGGCAAACATCCGCGCCTGCTGATCGGTTGGCACATCGCCCGGCACATCGGCCAAGCCGGGGGTCCAGCCGGGCACCGGCTCATCGGCGGCACCCGCTTCGACTTCGGCCAACACGAAATCCAGCCCCTGCGTCCAATTATGTTCGCATTCCAGGCCGTGATAGTGCCGCGTATCGCCCTGCTGCCCGGCAAAGGCCGCCACCTGCACTTGCCCGCACTGCGGACACTCGGCGTAGATCAGCCACGGGTCCAGCACCAGCGTCGGCAGTTCTTCAGGATTCGCCAGTAGCAGGCTGCCGGGCGGGGCAGCGAGTGGGTCTAGCTCGACCGTGCTGGCGCGGGCATCTAGCCCTTGCAGGCGCACGACCTCCACGCCTACCCCGACACGGCGCACCAACCCCAGCAACGGATAAGCGGCCAGCAGGCCCAGGCGACTGAACACCACGCGCAAGCCGGGAGCCAGCACGGACACCACGGCCATTTCCTCGAAGCCCGAATCGGGCGGCAAGGCATGATTCGCGCGGCGTAGTTGGTAGGCGTTCACCAATTCGAGCAGCAAGCGCGGGCTGACCGTTTCACACGGGCCGTAGTCGCCGACGTAGCCCAGTTGCACCACCAGCAGGGCGCGCAGGCTTTCATAGGCCAGCAGCAACATTCCCGCATCGGGCGTGTCATAGGCGGCGGCCAAGCCGGGCACCAAGTCGGCAGTCGGCGGCACGGCGGCCAGCGCCTCGCGCACCCAGCCCAGCCACTGGCCGAAAGTGGGCCGGCGCAGGTTCCGCAGGCTGCGGTTGAGCGTCGGAGCCGCCGGGCCACCTTCCGCTTGAAACTGCTCATAGGCGGCAATCGCCACCGCGCCCAGGTAATAGGCGGTTGTCTCGGCGGCGACCAGCAATTGCTGATGGTGGAAGGCCGGGCGCGGCGAGGCGATCAGCACCCGCTGCCACGCACGGGCCAGCGGTAAGGGATAGTGTTCAATAATGGTGGTATCGCCTGCCACAGGCGACTGATTTCCGGCGAACTGGTCCAAGCAGATTCTCCCTCGTCTCCGTCGCCATTCTAGCACGGATCGCCGCGCTTGACAACACGCGGGCCGTTCGGTAGGATTAGGGGATGAAGCCTGGAGAATGGGATGTCATCGTCGTCGGCCCCTGTGCCGCCGGCAAATCAAGCCTGGTGGCCCGCCTGCGCGCCGCCGGCTGGTGCGCCCGTACCGTGGCACAAGAACACTCCTATGTGCCCTATATGTGGCAACGCCATAACCCCGATGTGCTGCTCTATCTGGACCTAGCACTGGAAGCCGTGCGCCACCGCCGCCGCCACTCGTGGGCGCAAGCCACGCTGGACGCGCAACATGAGCGGTTGGCCCACGCCCGCCGCCACTGCCACCTCTATTTGCCGACCGATAGCCTGACTGCCGAAGGCGTGGCCGCGCAGGTGCTGGCCTTTTTGCAGACCTTTGAGCCGGCCCATGCTCCATTACCGGAGCCGCCGCCGCTGATCCGCGCGTTTCAGCGCGATCACGACGGACGGGACTGAGCCGGGCTTAGCGGCGCTTTTTGCGCGGAGCCGGAGCGGGTGGGCGGGCGGGTTGGGCGGCAGGCAGGCCCAGCGCCGGGGCGGCGTAGTAGGGTTGCAGCGCGGCGGCCAAGCCCGCCCGGTCTTGCGGGCTGATCAGCAAGATGGGGCCGCGCGACTCGCCGCCGTCACTGGGCCGGTAGTGGACATCGGCGCGCGGGGCGAGTTCGAGCAACATCGCTCCTCGTGCGCTGCTGGCATAGGCCAGCACCGAGCCGATCCCCGGCACGTTGGCCGGCCCGGCCCAGCCGAATAGGCTACCGAGATTGATGACGCTGAGGTTGAGGATGGCGCGTATCGGCGGCGCGGGATCTACCCGGCGCAGGCGGCTCAACGGCACCGGCACCCGTCGCCAGGGCGCGGTTTGCTGGATCACCAGGCGCGGGCCGTCGGCGGCTCCCGGCTCCAACAGGTAGCCGCGCACGGAGTTCAGCCAGCGCCAAAGCATGACCACGAGGATCACCACGCCAAAGATCAGGTAGCCCTGATTGACCGGCTGGGCCTGCACGGAGTCTTTGACCACCAAGCCGAAGCACCAGACAGCGGCCAGCGCATAGAACCCCGTAATGATCCGCACCTGGGTGTCGGCGGGCGCGACGCGGAAGCGGATCGCAGGGGTAGGAACGGCAACAGGTGCAGACATTGGGTTTTCCTCTCGTGCGGGACACTCGCCCCGACTGAGGCGGCAGGTCCATCATACCACAGCGCGCTGCCGCTTGACAATCCAGGCCGGGGCTAGTATCGTAGAAGCAATCGCCGCCGCCAACCTCTCTCCCAGCCCCTCCCCTACGAAGGGAGGGGCGATCGACATAAACGCCCCCTTCCCCTACGAAGGGAGGGGAGCAAGACGGAGACTCCTCCTTCCGTCGTGGGAAAGTGCGTGATACAGGCTCCCCCTTCCTTTGTAGGGAAGGGGGTTGGGGGGTTAGGTCCGCCAGTCAGGAGCCAGCACCATGTCGGATGCGACCCAGCGCCCACTGATTATCCTCAATGCCGGGGCCAACCGAGGTCGGACATCGAGCCTTGCGGCAAAACTGGCGGCGCTGTGCCGCGAGGTAGGCAGCAGCGCCGAGATTGTGACCACCGGCAGCGTGAGCGAGAGCCGCCTGCTAGTGCAAGCCGCCGCTGGGCAGGGGCGCGGGCCGATCATCGCCTGTGGCGGCGACGGCACGATCCACGCGGTCGCCGGCGCACTGCTGGACTGCGGCAGCCCCGTGCCGCTGGGCATTATCGCGGCGGGGTCGGGCAACGACTACGCGCACCACGCGCTGGGATTGCCGCGTGACGTGCGCGCCGCGCTGCGGGTCGCGCTCTATGGCCGCCCGCAGCCGGTGGACGCGGCACGGCTGAACGACGGCTGGCTGATCAATGCTTTCGGCGCGGGCCTAGACGCGAACGTAGCCTGGGATGTGCGCGACACGGTAGAGGCCGGGCGCACGCGGCTGCGCGGCGAGATGCTCTATACCGCCTCGGCGCTCAAACAGGTGTTACGCTACTACCGCGACCTGCCGCTGCTGACGATCACGCTGGATGGGCGGCGTTACCCGGCGCGCCGGATGCTGCTGGCCGCTGTCATGCTCGGCCCGACCGCCGGTGGGGGCTATCGTTTCGCGCCCGCCGCCGACCCCAGCGACGGCTGGCTGGATGTGCTGCTGGCCCGCCGGATGCCGCAGGCCAAAGCCCTGGTCGCCTTGCCCCTGGCGCGGATGGGGCGGCACGGCGGGCTGCGCGAAGTCGAGATCGTGCGCGCCCGCCACGTAACAATCCACAGCCCAGTCCTGGTGCGTGCCCACATGGACGGCGAACTGATCCAGGCGCGCGACTTCCAGATCGAGCTGGTGCCCGGCGCATTACGTGTGATGCGGGAGGAGTAGCCATGAGTAGCCAAGCACTCCGCACTGGCGGCGGCTGGGCCAGCCGCGCCGGTAAGTATACGGCGGTGCTGCGAATGAGTGTGGCGAATAATATCGCCTATGCCGGCGAGACGGCGCTACGCGGACTGTTCTTGGTCTTGCTGATCTATGTATTTGTGCAACTCTGGCACACCACCTATGGCGTGCTGGGCGTGCCCACGCTGGGCGGCTTCGATGTGGCCCAGATGGTCTGGTATTTCGCGTTTGCCGAAGCGATCATCATGTCGTCGCCGCGCAGTTGGGGCAAGATCGACCGCGAGGTGAAATCGGGCGACCTCGCCTACCGGCTGAACAAGCCCTATAGTTATCTCGGCTATCTGGCCGCCGAAGATACCGGCGAACGGCTGGTACGCTTCGCCCTCAACCTCGTCACCGGCAGTGTGATCTGCCTGCTGCTCGTCGGTCCGATCCCATTCACACCGCTGGCGCTGCTTACCACCGTGCCCCTCTTGGCCGGCGCTTGGGCGCTCGACTTCCTGGGGTCGTGCCTCGTCGGGCTGCTGGCCTTCTGGGTGGAAGATACCTTTGCCTTCACTTTCATCTACAACCGCTTGGTGCTGCTGCTTGGCGGCACCCTGCTGCCGCTCAATCTGTTCCCGGAGCCGCTGCGTGGCGTGGTTGAGTGGCTGCCCTTCGGCGCGATGGTCTATGGCCCGGCCCGTAATCTGGTGACGTTTGACCCCTTGTTCTTCGGCGAAATGTGCCTGCGCCAGGGGATCACGATTGCACTGCTGGGTCTGGCCGCCACACTCGTCTTTCGCGCGGGCACCCGCCAGCTTAACCTCAACGGCGGCTGAACCGAATGCGGATTGCGGATTGCGGATTGCGGATTGGTGCCGGATGGCGGGAATTGTGCTGTTGTGGGCGGCGCTGCTTGCTGCGCTAGAGTGATGTATAGTAATTCAGATAATGATCTGGAGAGGCGAGTGGCCCCACCAACTGAGGAGTTTGCACCCCCAGGTGCGAACTCCGAGGGCGGCGCGTCGGTCGCACCTGGGGGTGCGAACTCCTCTTAACTTATGCTCCAGATCATTATCTGAATTACTATAGCAGCGCTGCTTGCTGCGCGGGTGGGTATGGCGGCGCTGTTTGCTGCGCAAGGGTGATGTAGCAGCGCTGCTTGCTGCGCGGGGGAGAAGGAGGTGGAGGGATGGGCGGGATCGTGACGGATGTCAGCACCGGCCAAGCGGCGGGGACCGACGTGGTGCTGCGTGCGCCGGCGACGGGCCGCGTGCAGGCGCACTTGCGCTTTGTGGGCCAAGCACTGGCGGTCAACTTACAGATCGGCCTGGAGTACCGCGCCTCGTTTATCAGCCAGGTATTTGGGATGCTGGCGAACGATACGATGTGGATCCTGTTCTGGGTGCTATATTTCCAGCGCTTTCCGGTGTTGCAGGGCTGGGGTATCAACGACGTGCTGACGCAGTGGGCGATCACGGCGGCGGGCTTCGGTGTCGGGGTGGGCCTCTTCGGCAATAGCACGCAAATCGCCCGCATCATCGCCGGCGGCGAACTGGATTACTACCTAGCCCTGCCCAAAAACGTGCTGCTGCACCTGTTGGTCAGCAGCATGAATCTAGCGGCGCTGGGCGACATTTTGTTCGGCTGGGGATTGTTCATCGCCTTCCTGCACCCCACGCCGGAGCGGATCGTGTTGTTCGGCGCGTTGGCGCTGTGCAGCGCGGCGGTGATGCTCGGCTTCCTGATCGCCGTCGGCTCGCTGGCCTTTTGGCTGGGCAACGCCGAGGGGCTGACCGCCCAACTGTTCGGATCGATCATCACCCTGTCCACCTATCCCAGTCCGCTGTTCCACGGGCTGGTCAAAGGCATCCTGTTCACCGCCGTGCCGGCCTGGTTCATCTCGCACCAACCCACCCTGCTGCTGCGCGCTTTCGAGCCGGCGGGCCTGCTGCTCGAAGCCGCCATGGCGGTCGTGGTGCTGGCTGTCGGCATTGCGGTCTTCTACCGGGGTCTGCGCCGCTACGAGTCGGGCAACTTGCTGGTGCTGCGCGCGTGAGCGAGGCAACCGCATTGCAGGCGCGCTTGTATGCCGCGCTACCGGCAGGCTTGGCGGCTTGGCTACGGGGGATCGTTGCGGAAGCAACCGAGGCCGGCACGCCGCTCTATCTGGTGGGCGGCGCGGTGCGCGATCTGTTGCTGGGCCGCCCACCCCTGGACCTCGATCTGGTGCTAGAAGGCGCGGCGGACCGTTGGGCGCAGGGGCTGGCGGGGCGGCACGGCTGGCGCGTCACTGGGCACGCGGCTTTCGGCACCGCGACGATCCACCTGCCGCCGGAGATCGCCTCGCCGCCCACCCATCCAGGGGTGGATTTTGTGACGGCGCGGCGCGAAAACTATCCGCAGCCCGGCCAGTTGCCGCAGGTCACGCCCGCCGATCTAGCCGCCGATCTCGCACGGCGCGACTTCACGATCAACGCGCTGGCCCTGGCCCTCGATCCGGCGGCTCCCGCGCTGCTGGACCCGCACGGCGGGCAGGCCGACTTGGCCGCAGGGCTGATCCGCGCCTTGCACGCCGCCAGTTTCCGTGACGATCCTACGCGCATCTTCCGCGCCGCCCGTTATGCCGCCCGCTTCGGCTTCCGGGTGGAGCCACAAACGGCGGGCTGGATCGCCGCCGCCCTGAGCGCCGGCGGGCTGGATCGCCTGACTCCCGCCCGCGTTTGGCACGAATTGGCGCGCACGCTGGCCGAGCGCGATCCCGGCACGGCGTTGGCCCTGCTGCAAGCCTGGGGCGTACTGACCGCCGTGGACCCGGCCCTGCGTTGGGACGCAGCCTGGGCTACCGATCTGAATTGCACGCGCGACCCGACATTGCGGCTGACGCTATTGCTCTATCGCCTGCCCGCGCCCGCCCGCGCCCGTATCACCGCCCGCCTGGGCCAGTCGCCGCGCCCCGCCGACGAGTTAGCCGCGTTAGCCACCCGCGGATCAACCCTGGTCGAGGCAGGACCGGTCGCCGTCGTCACTGCGCTGGGACGATTCTCCGCCCCTATTCTAGCCCTCTACACCTGCCTCGCGCCTGCGCCGGTCGCCGCCGTACTGGCACGTTATGTCAACGAGTGGCAGCATATTACGCCCCGGCTCACCGGCGACGACCTGCGGGCGCTGGGCCTGCCGCCCGGACCCTTGTACCGGCAGATACTCGATGCCCTGCGTGCTGCGCGATTAGAAGGCCGGCTATTCAGCCGTGAGGATGAAGTAGCCTACGTGCAAGAATGGCTGGCAGGACGTTAATGCACCGCAAAGACGCAAAGAACGCGAAGATTCTTAACAGAGATCATCGTCACGTTCTGCGCGGTGAACCCGTAATCTTCGCGTTCTTTGCGTCTTTGCGGTGAACTAACGTCCGGTCAGTCGCCGGTCGTGCGACGCAGGTTGAAGACGGCGGCCCCGGCCACGGCGGCCAGCAGGGCCGTGCCGATCAGCAGGCCGTTGAAGCCGAAGGTGTTGATCAGCGGTGCGCCGATGCCCGCGCCGATCACATTACCCAGCGCCAGAAAGACCGAATAGAGGCCCATCACCGTGCCGCGATCTTGCACGCGGCCTTCGGTGATGTCGGCCAGATAGGCCAGGGCCACCGGCGTGAAACCGCTCTCGACAAAGATGGCCGCGAACAGGAACGGCAACAGCCACCAGCCGCCCGCCGGCCCCAGCAGGCGCATATTGATGGCAAACAACACCACGCAGACGGCGAACGTGCCGCCGACAGACCAGATCATCAGGTCGGTCTTGCGTAGTCGGCCATAGAGGTTGCTCCAAAAGGCGATGCCGACCATGAAGGCCACGCCAAAGGCCAGAAAGATGTTGCTGACCTGTTCGCCGGCAAAGCCGCCGGAGAGCAGTTGCGTCGGGTCGGCGGTGGCGCGACTGAGCAGGCCACTGGCATGGCTGAACCAGAGGCCGACCACGCCATTGATGGCGATCCAGGCCGGGGCAAAGCGCCACAGCGTCGGCAAAGCCAGCAAGCCACGATAGGCGCGCAACCGTTCGCCCCAGCCGGGCGTGTGGGTACGCGCCGCGTCGGAGACCGCCTCCGCGTCGGGCACAGGGACCGGGCGGCTTTCGCGGATGAACAGAAAGACCAGCAGCGCGGCCAGCAGAGGGAACACCGATACCAGCCGCAAACC
The DNA here is from genome assembly GCA_030853735.1 of Chloroflexota bacterium. GTDB lineage: Bacteria > Chloroflexota > Chloroflexia > QHBQ01 > JAICKM01 > JAICKM01. Next base: position 5,802 of record JALYUO010000684.1, on the reverse strand, counting down.
GTCGCGGCCAAAGGCATCCCACAGCCGCCCGCCGAGGAACGGCCCCAGCACAATACCCAACAACGACCCCAGTTCGTAGAGGCCCATGACCCGCCCGCGTAAGGCCGGGCTGCCCGCCGTCACGTCGGACAAGAAGCCGAGCGTGCCCGGCGTGGTGGCCGAGGTCGCCAGCCCTTCCAACACGCGCCCGAAAAAGATGACCGCTAGGATCGTCGTCAGCGGATGGATCTGCACCGCGAACGCGGCAATGAGCGGCCCGACCAGCAAGAACGGCTTGCGACCAATCGTGTCGCTCCAACTGCCGAAGATGGGAGCCAGCAGGAACTCGCTGGCGAAATACGCGACCGTCAGCCAAGCGATCACCGCCGGATCGATCTTGCCGGTGCCGCTAACCACGCGGTTGAGGTAGAACACGAGCAACACGCCCGCCGCCCCGCCACCCACGCGCAGCAGGAAGCCGACCACAATGCCGGCGATCAGCGAAGTGTTCAGATGCCCCGGTAGCAAGTCGGACGTAAGGTGGGTGGTCGTGGTATCCGTCTGGGTAGGCATAGGCTCCGTAATACTTACTTGCGTATTGCGTAAGGCTCTCGGTGAATATACGTGGCGCGGCCGGGGAATGTCGCAAGTGTCGGCCTACTCTACCATAGCCGCCCACCCCCGTCAAACAGGACACACTGACAGCCAAGCACCAGCCGTTTATACCACCACAAAGACACAAAGAACACAAAGGTTATTCGATTTGAAAGCTTTGTGTTCTTTGTGTCTTTGTGGTGCAAACGCGCGCTATGACTGCGTGGTGGCTACAGGGTTTTGCGGTAGCTGATCCAGGTGTGCGCCTGCGTGAAGCCGACCGACTCGTAGAGGCGCAGCGCCCCGGTGGGGTTTTCCGCGTCCACGCTCAACTTGGCCGTGGCGAGACCCTCGTGTTGCAGCCGCTGCAAGCCGGCCAGCAGCATGGCGCGCCCCAGACCGATCTGACGGTAGCCGCGCCGCGTGCCCAGCATATGAATCCAGCCTTCATGGGTGTGGTTGCGCGTATTATAGTCGCTGTTCACGCCGCAGAAGCAAAACGCCGCCAATGTGCCGTCAGGCGCGATGGCAACAAGGTCGCGGTCCGCATTATAGTCCGGCTCGGTCAGCCAGTGCTGGTGGTCTTCCAGGCTGAGGTCGTGGTGGTTCCAGTGATCAATGAACGATTGGTTGAAGGCATCGATCCAGTGTTCGAGTTCCGCACCGCCCGCGTTGGGGCGCAGAGTGTAGTCCGGCGGGAACTGCGGATCGGGAATCGATTCGGCCAGGAGGCGCTGCATAGTGAAAAAGTAGCGCACCGGGGCCATACCGTGCCGTTCCAACACGCGCAACCCGTAAGCATCATGATCGCGGGTGCCGGAGCGCAATGTCACCGGCACGCCTTGCGCCTGCCCTTCGGCGCGGGCCCGATCTCCCCCCCAGGCGAAGATGGCCTCTTCCAAGCCTTGCTCTCGGCTGTCGAGGCGCACGCGCACGTAGAGACCGGCATCTACCACCGCCGGGTCCGGCGCAATCGAGAGTTGGCCGAAGGCCGCCAAACGGCCCGCCTCGTCTTCCCACAGGCGAAGGTTGCGGTCTTTATGCGCGTGGGGGTGGTCGAACTCGATCCGTAGATCCTCCAACGCATAGTTGTCGTCGCGCTGGTCCACGAGGTCGCAGTCGTTAATCAGTTGGCAGACGGCCGCCAGATCGGCATCGGTGTAGCTGCGGGCGCGGAAAGCGGTTTGGGTAGTCATGAGAACCTCCTGTGGGGCTGCTTGCGCCCGCCAGGACGCAGCGTGATATGGACGGTTGTTCCCGATTGTAGCATAGGCCGCACGGCGCGCGCATCGGTCGCTGCACTGAACACGGCTCCGTCTACAGACCGATCCTTAACGGCAAAAGGCAACGGAATGATTCCGTTGCCCTCGCGCAAAACCTACCATAGCCACGAAGCTCTGTTTAGGTGGCCGTATCCGCCCCCACGACCACCAGATGGCCTTCCTCTTTATGGGCATCAACCGTCGGCACACCTTCACCGGCCTCGGCGATAGCTTCGCGCGGCGACAGCTTTTTCAGCGTCGCCAAGTCTTCCACCCGGTCGGTGAACAGCACGCCGTTAAGATGGTCGATCTCATGCTGCAAACAGCGAGCAAACATCCCGTCGGCCTTGATGCGCGTCGGCTTGCCGTCCAGTGTCTGCCCCTTGACGACGACCGCCGTCGCACGGGGCACGTCGCCAATCCAGCCCGGTAGACTGAGGCACGCCTCCACCCCACTCTCGCGGCCCCGGCTCTCCATGATCTCTGGGTTGCACAGGGCCAACCGCACCGCCGGGCTGCCGGGCGGATCGTCCTCTGGGTCGGGGGTCAGTTCGATCACAATCAAGCGCACCAACCGGTCGATCTGGTTGGCGGCGAGGCCAATGCCGTTGGCGGCGCGCATGGTCTCAAACATATCCTGCGCCAGCTTTCGCAGCGCCGGATCAAATTGCTTCACCCGGTGCGCGGGCTTTCGCAGGGTTGGGTGTTCATCTTTCACGATCTTCAGGAGCGCCATAAGTGCCTATCCTCCCCCGCCGGCGGCTGCGCCTGCGGCAAGCGACCGGGGCCGGGCTATTTTAACGAATCTCTGCCTCTATCATACCACATTCGGGCTGCGGCGGTCTATGGGCGGCGGCCCTGGGCGAGGTCACGCAAGGCCGGCACGAGCGCCTCGCGCGCCAGCAACGGCGAGAACTTGGCCGCGCCCCAACTGTTGAGGTGATTGGTGTCTTGCCAGTCTTGCGGTTCGGGCCACAGTTCGTGGCGGTTATAGTCGTAGTATGCTAGGCCGTAGCGGGTGGCCGTCGCCTGGAGATAGGCGCGGTAACTAGCGTAAGCGGCGGGCGAGAGGAACGTCTCATGCACCCGCGCGATAGGCATATTGACGAGGATCACGCGGATGCCGCGCGCCTGGGCCAAGTGCAAGAACTCCTCGAAGCGGGCCACGCCCTGCCCACCCACCTGGTAGTCGCGCAACAAGCCCCAGCCCGGCGCGTCCACATATTCGCCGCGCATCCGCCCAATTGTGCCCGCGTTCATGATGAGTTCCGACGGCACAAAGCCGTAGGGGTCGGGTGGCAAGCCGGCGGCGTTGGTCGTGGCCGGCGGCGCGTCACTGGCTTCCAGTTGGTCGCGGATGGCTTGGTGATAGCGCACCAAATAGGACGCACGGCCCAGCAAAAACCCCAGTTGCGCGTCAATGCGCCGGCTGGGATCGGGGAAGGCTTGCCCGTAGTCGCGCAGGGTCGCCAATTCGTTGGTGTAGTCGTAGTCATGCGGCAACCCGATATTGGCGTTGAACTCATATTCCGCCGCGCCGTAGATGATCACTTTGGGCTGCTTATCGGCTTGGATCACGTTTTTCAGCAGCCATAAGTTCGATTGCGTGGTGCCCAGCTTCAGCCCCAGGTTGAGAATGCGCGCCGGCGACAAGCCGGCCTGGGCCAGCGTCTGCGCCATCAGCACGGGGCTGAGGCCCAGTTGCACGCGCGAGCTGCCCATGATCAGCACGTCGGGTGGAGGCGTTTCGTGATACAGCGCCACCCGCCATAGCACCGAGGGCGAAGCCGCCTTGTCGGCATAGACCCAGGGTTCGATAGCCACGCGCACCACGCCATCCACCCCGCTTAGGAGCAGCAGCAGCAGCAGCAACGTGCGCCGCACCGGTCGGCGGTTGGATTGCGGATTGCGGATTGCGGATTGCGGATTTTGCGTCATAGTGTCATTTCACCAGGGAGACACGGCGGTTTTGCCGAGATGGGTAGCGCACATAATCCCAACCGAATGCTGCGCCACGTAGCAGCCTGACCGTAACGTGCGTAATCCAGCAAAATCTCCGTGTCTCCGTGTCTCCGTGTTGGCGTTGGTCGGCTAGAACTGGAAGTAGAGGAAGCGTTGCGCCGCCGCCGGGAAGAGGATCATCCAGACGATCAGTACGGCGTAGGTGAGCGGGCGCATGGCCCATTCCCAGGCCACGAGGCGCTCCCAGCGGGCGGGCGGCAGCACGCCCCGCAGCCTGTGGGTTGCCCCCACGCCCACAAAATAGGCCGTCATAATGCCTAGTACGGTCCAGCGGTCGGTTGCCGGAAACACCCCAGCGGTCGTCACCGGAGTCAGCAGCCGGGTCAGAAACACCTGCGTCGTCGCCAGATCGGGCGCACGGAACAGCACCCAGCCCAGGCAGGTGAAGTGGAACGTGGCGACGATGCCGAACAGCCAGCCAATTGCGGATTGTGGATTGCGGATTGCGGCGATGGCACGCCAGGGTGCAGGCACCGTCGGGCGTGGGGGGTCGCCCGGCTCGACCGGATCGGTGGCGGCAGGCAGCGGGTCGGCGGTCACGAGGATCTCTCCCCCGCCGACCCCTCCCCCAACCCCTCCCCTAAAGGGGGAGGGGAGATCGCCCGCCACCAGCTCCCCCTTCCTCTGTAGGGAAGGGGGCGGGGGGGTTAGGTCGTCGCCCGCCGCCGGCTCCCCCTTCCTCTGTAGGGAAGGGGGCGAGGGGGTTAGGTCGTCGCCCGCCGCCGGCTCCCCCTTCCTTCGTAGGGAAGGGGGTAGGGGGGTTAGGTCCGTCCCCAGCCGATCCCGGCGCACCTCGCCCATCCAGCGCAGAGCAACGAGGCCCGCGCCCTGGTACGCACCCCACAGCAGGAAGTGCCCCGCCGCGCCGTGCCACAGACCACCCAGCGTCATTGTCAGAAACAGATTGCGATAGTTGAACAAGCGGCTGCCACGGGAGCCACCGAGCGGGATAAACAGGTAGTCGCGCAGCCACGAGGAGAGCGAGATATGCCAACGCCGCCAGAAGTCGCTCAGGTTGCGCGCCAGATACGGGGCGGCAAAGTTTTCGGGCACGGTGAAGCCGAACAGTTGCGCCGAGCCGCGCCCGATGTCGGTATAGCCGGAAAAGTCGAAGAATATCTGGAAGGCGAAGGCATACACGGCGATCCACGTATCCACGCTGTTCAGGTCGGCGGGAGTATTGAAGCCGAGGTTGGCGATACGCGCCAACCCATCAGCCAGAATGACCTTCTTGAACAGCCCGCGCAGGATCAAATACACTCCGTCGCCGGCCAGTTGCGCGTCGAAGCGGGGGTGTTCCTGTAATTGGTGGACAAACGCCTGATAGCGTTTGATCGGCCCGGCGATTTGCGTGGGGAAAAAGGCGGCGAACAGCGCGAACTGCACGAAATTCCGCACCGGCGGGCTGCCGCGCCACACATCTACCACATAGTGAATAAACTCGAAGGTGAAAAACGAGATGCCCAACGGCAGCAAAATGTTCAGCGTGGGCCAGTCGGCCTTGAGCGCCCCGCGCCCCGCATCCAGGAAGAAATTGGCATACTTGAAGTAGCCCAACACCGCTAGGTTCGTGACCACCGCCAGCGCCAGCACTGCCCGCCGCCGGTCGCGCCCCAGCCAGAGGCCGAAACCATAGTTAACCCCGGTCAGCGCCAGGATCAGCAGCAGGTAGGGCGGAATCCAGTTGGCATAAAAGGCATAGCTCGCCACCAGCAACAGCGGATAGCGCACCCGGCGCGGCACGATCCAGTAGAGCGCCACGATGCAGGGCAGGAAAAAGCCGTAATAGATGCTGTTGAACAACATAGGCGGGGGCGCGCTCCTCTGGGCACTCCCCGCATTATACCATAATGTGCAGCGTAAAACGCAAAGCCATTGCAGCTAAATGAGCGCGGGCGACTGGAACTCGCCACTACCGCTACGAAGCCCGCCTACGCGGGCTGGA
>JALYUO010000680.1 GCA_030853735.1 Chloroflexota bacterium | reverse complement strand
GCTCCGTCACGTCCGGCAAGGGCTGCATTCGCGGCACCCGCGCCATGTCGTAGAGTTCGCGCTGAAACGCTTGCTGCCAATCCAGTCGGCGTTCGGGCGGCTTAAAGGTGCCGGAACTCAGCGACGGCGTGATGGTCTGCGCGGCGGGCGCACTTTCGGTTGCCACGGCAGCGCTGATCTGTTCCAGCCCATGCCGCGCTACCGGGTTGTCGGGGTTGATCGCCAACACCGCCGCCAAACAAAACAGCGCATCACGCGGTTCGGGCGCGGCGCTGGCCCGCCACAGCCAGGCTTGCTCGTCCAACGGATCGGCCTGGGTCGCCGCGTAGAAGTAATAATAGGCCGTGCGCTGATTATTCGCTTGCGCGGCGGCAATGCCCTGTTCGATGGCGTGTTGCGCGTCCATAGGATAGCACCTGCGGCAGTAAGATACCACGTTTCCCGCGCGGGCGCAAGCGGCAGGGGTTGGGGACGGGTAGGCTGCATCTTTTTGCTACAGTGGCGCGTCGCCGCCCTAAGCGGCAACGGGCGGCAGCAAGCGGGAAGCAGGGTTCGATCCTTGTGCCCACGCCCTATGCGCGCTATAATGACGGGGTACAGTCGGTCAATCCCGCGACGAGAATCGCAGTACGACAAGGAGCAGCCCGACCGATGACCGATTCCCGGCAATGTCGCGCTTGTGGGCACCGCAATGCGGCGGGAGTACCCTATTATACCGCATCCCCGCCCCCCAGAAAGGCTGCCATGAGCGAACCGACCGACGACAGCGAGTTTAGCCGGCACGCCGGGCGCTACCTGGACCAAGTGGCCGCAGGCGGGCGTGAGGTGGTGGTGCAGCGCGACGGGCAGCCGCTGGCGGTGCTGATTTCGGCAGCCGACTGGGCGGCATGGCAACGGCTGCGGAGCCGCCAACAGGCCCGCTTCCGCCGCGACTTGGCACTGATCCATCAGGCGGCGGAAGAGGCGGCGCTGGTCAACAGCTTCAGCGAGGAACAGGCGCGCGATGCCGCCAAGCAAGCCCAGCAGGTGGGCCGCAGCCGCTTGCGCGCGGAAAGCGCAGGGCGCGGCGTGGAAATGGAATTGCCGCACTTTGGCGCGCCCCTGCAAGGCGACGGCAATAGCATGAACGGACCGGGCGGTGTGCCGCGCACCATGCTTGACGCGCACCTGCTGATCACCTATCTGCTTGGCGGCGGCAAAGAGATGCGCCCACTGCTCGACGCCTGGGCCGCAGGGCAGGTGGAACTGTTGGTGCCGCGCTTCCTGCTGCTCGATCTACGCGGCGGGGTGGATGCGCTGGCCGAACAGGGCCGCCTGGACCCCGAAGCCGGCGAGTGCCTGCTGGAGTTGCTGGTGCGCGAGGGCGAGCTGGTGGCCGACCCGTTGCTGCCGCCCGGCTTCCGTCCCGGCCCGCGCCCCCGGCTCAACTAGCCGCCCGCCGCTAGGGGATCTGCGTCGGCACTTGGCCGGGTGAGGTGATGCTGATCACGCCGAGCCACGTACACAGACACGTTGAACTGTTGTTCAGCGCCGGCACCCCGCCAAGCAGCACGGTCGGCGAACCCGGTATCCACGGAGCCGTGGTCGCCGGGATGCAGGGCATCGGAGTCAGCACCCCCGCTGCCGCCGTCGTCGCCGTGATCACGGTCGGATTCGTCGGGGCCGCACACATTCCAAATGACATGATATTGGCGATGGGCAAGTAATCCATGATCGTTGCCGCCGGAGGGCCGCCCGCCAGCAGCGGCGGCCCTTTGGGGATGGCGGTCAAAGGGCTGGGGGCCACGCCAAAACTACACGTCAACATTGCGCCGGTAGCGACCAACAAGCTCATGGGTGTCTCTCCTTTGTACTCCGTCCAGGCTCCGGTTCTACCCCTATCTTACCGCGCTGCGGGGCGGCTGTCAATCCGTTACCCATCCCAGATTTCAGAATGCGGGGGTTGCACCGCAGGTTACGATGCTTTATCTTAACATGATAAGCGAACCGTAGCAATCCGCCGTAGCCGCGAGTAGCAGGAGAAGCCGAAGCGATGTACCATCCGACCACGCGCGTGCTGACCGTGCTGGAACTGCTGCAAGCGCACGGCGGCCTGAGTGGGCCGGACTTGGCGGCGCGACTGGAAGTGGATGTCCGCACGGTGCGCCGCTATATCACCATTTTGCAGGATCTGGGCATCCCGGTGGAGGCGGAACGGGGGCGCTACGGCACCTACCGGCTACGCCCCGGCTATAAGCTGCCGCCGTTGCTGTTCACCGCCGACGAAGCGGTGGCGATCACGCTGGGGTTGCTGGCGGCGCGGCGGCTGGGGTTGGCGGTGGCTGCGCCGGCGGTCGAGGGGGCGCTGGCGAAGGTGGAGCGCGTGCTGCCGGCGGCGGTGCGCGAACGGGTGCAGGCGGTGCAACAGACGCTGATCTTTGCGGTGCGCGCACCCGAAGCGCCCCCCGCCGGCGCGATTGTGGTGGCGTTGAGCCAGGCCGCGCAACAGCAACGCCGGGTGCATCTGGCCTACACCGCCTGGGACGGCAGCACCAGCGAACGCGACCTCGATCCCTACGGCCTGGTCTACCACGAAGGGCGCTGGTACACGGTCGGCCATTGCGGGTTGCGCGACGACTTGCGCGTGTTCCGCGTAGACCGCATCGGCCAAGCCACGCCGAGCGCGATCCCCTTCACCCGCCCGCCCGATTTTGACCCGTTGCGCTATGTGCTGGACTCGTTAGCGGCCAAGCCGGGCAACTGGCCGGTCGAAGTGCTGCTGCACGCGCCGCTGGAGGAGCTACAGGAGATGGTGTCGCCCGCCGTTGCTGCGCTGGAAGCGACCACCGCAGGCGTGGTGCTGCGCTGCGAGGCGCGTAATCTGGATTGGATGGCCCGTTACCTCGTGAGCTTCGGCTGCCCATTCACAATCCGCAAACCGGCGGAACTCCGCACGCGCCTACGGCAACTGGTGCAACGGGTCACAGAGTATGCTGCGGCGGAGGAGACGTGAACCCCCGGCGATCAGGTTGAACCAGCATCCATCAACACCTCTAGGACTTTCGCTTGACGTGCTTACGCTAGGCACGAACGAGGCTGTAATTGAGCGTCAGAAGCGAAAGTCCTAACCTCAAACCCCGCTTGCGCGAAATGCCGATCTGCGCTCAACGCTTGCGTCACCCCGGCTTCTTGCATCACGACAAAGGAAATGCAATCCACCAGTCCCCAGGTTTTATCCTGCCGGGCTTTGTAGAGAGCAAAGCCTTTATCAAACAGATCAGGAGTCAGACGCACCACTTCTATGTTGTCGGCGTTAAGAAAACGTTCAATTGTTCCGATGGCTTGCCGTTTGCTCTGCCTAGCCAGCGCATTGCCAACCTCCAATAAAACAACATCAGTTGTCAGCAGGGGCCGATCCCTGAACTGCTTCGCCAACTGTTTGGCAACAGAGTGATGGCTATCAGGCGGGTTTACCAATGCTACGATGTAGCTAGTATCAACGAATATTGTTCTCTGCATCTTCCCATTCACGGACATATTGCTCCCAATTTACAGAAAAATCTGTAGGTGCATCAATTTGCAGTTCGGGATCTTGTAAGGCATCCAATAGGTTAGGATAGCGCTTCGGCGGCGCTGGCAAGCTCTGCTGAATATAAGCGTAAAGTTTCGCTAATTCCGCGTCACTCATGCGCTCTACCTCGCTTTGGATCCATTCTTTTGTCGTCATCTCAACGGCTCCCTTCTAATGTTGGTTGTGTCAACGAATACCTTGGTCTTCCGCTTCCCATTCAGCGACATAGTGTTCCCAATTCACGGAAAAGTCTTCCGGTAAACCGTCAACCTGAATCTCTAGCAGCGATTCCAATAGAGCCTGCTGTTTTGCCACAGGCGCTGGAGACAGGCGCTGGTGGATATGGGCGTAGAGTTCCGCCAGTTGCTCATCTGTCATGCGCTCTAGCTCGGTCTGGATCAACTCTTTCGTCGTCATCCCAACTGCACCTCTCTGCAAAATTGGGGTGCGAGGAGTCTACCTCCATCTTGGTAAACTCCTCGGCCGCTCCGTGGCTCCGTGGTGAAATCGGCCTACTGCACCGCGTCCACAACCTCAATGGCCGCCTTGCCGCCGTAGAAGTCCCACCAGGGCTTGGCTCCCTGCGCGAGGACGGCGTTGAGCGCCTCAATGTTTTGCACGCCGCGATCTTGCAACCACGCACGCAGGGCAGCCGGGCCGTCTTTGCCGTAGATCGGCATCCCGTCTTGCCAGGTGGCGCGCCCACACAGCACGCCGGAGAAGGGGGTGCCCGCTTCGGCGGCCAGTTCCAGCGTTTCGCGGAAAACCTCGTCGGTCACACCGGCGCTGAGGTAGATAAAGGGCACCTGCGTGGCGGCGGCCGCCTCGCGGAACAGACGCTTGGCATCCTCGCGGCTGTAGGCCACCTGACCGTCGGTGTTGGCGCGGCTGCCCTCGACATAGCGGATGTTGACCGGCACTTCCACCTTCAACACATCTACGCCGTAGCGCGGCTGCGAAAACTCCTGCATATACTTGATCACTTTGTTGGGCTTGACGTTGGCGAACTCGATGCTCTTTTCGTCGGGAATGTCGTCGTCATAGGCCAGCGGTTCGAGGAAGAACGGCACATCGCAGCCCCGGCACTCAGCCCCCACGCGCTCGATAAACGCCTGCTTGATGCGGTTGACCCACTCCGCGTCATCGGGATCATAATAGAGCAGGATCTTGATCGCGTCCGCCCCGGCTTCGACCAAGCGGCGCACCGACCAGTCGCCCAGCAAATCGGGCAGGCGACCTTTGGCGGCGGCATCGTAGCCGGTCTTTTCGTAGGCCAGCAGCACCCCTGTGCCCGGCGCACGATGTTCGAGCGCCGGCAAGCCGTATTCGGGATCCATCAGGATCGCCGTGGCATAGGGGGTCAGCACTTCGGTGACGATGGCCTTGAACTCGGCCAAGTCGGCATCCGTCACCTCGCCGCCTTTGGCTTTGGCAATCGCTTTTTTGAGCGAGCCGCGCTGGTCCATCGCGGCGGCGGCGATCACGCCGTTCGATCCGGCGATGGCGTTAATGCCGTCAAACTTGCCGCGCGTCATGCGCGTACCCGTGCGGGCGGCGGGCGGGCGGGGCGCGGTTGGTGTATCAGCCATAGATAAAGCCTCCTTCGGGACTCCCTTGTCCCCTGCCAAGATCCCTGGCGCTCAATCGCCGGTGCGCGCTTTCGCTTCGGCGGCTTCAGCCAGCGGGCGCACCCCCGCCAACACTTCGCCCTCTTTGGCGTGCCGGCCCAGCTCCTTTTTCGAGAAGATTAGCTTGCCGTCTACGATCACCTCAAAGCGGCCGTCAGTCGCCGGCACCAGGGTCAGCGACTCGATCACCGGCTCCCAGTACAGCAGTAATTCATCCGTCACCCGGACGGCGCGTGTACCATAGTTTCAGACTTGGCAATATTCGATGCGGATCTGCATTGCGTGCCTCCTTCTATCGCCGTTTAGTATAGCACTCGCCGATTAGGTTGAGCAAGAGCTATGCCCGTGGGCCGTGGGCCGTGAGCCGTGGGCCGTGAACTGTAAACCTTGCTGACGCTTTACGTTTTACGTTTTACGTTTTACGCCGCAAGGACATCGGCAAGGATGCTGCGCGGGACGGCGTGGTGTTAGAATTGCAGTAACCGGCAGCACAACCCGCCGCTAGGTGCCGCAGACGCACCGACGGGTGCGCGGCCACGATGATCTTAACGCAGCGAAGGAGATTTCTGTTCATGACCAACGTAACGGAGCCGGCCGCCACCGACCGGCTCCCCCAATTGCACATTCTGATCGCCAGCACCCGGCCAGGCCGGGTGGGCCTGCGGATCGGTGAGTGGGTGCGCGACCGTGCCGTGGCGCATGGCGGCTTTGCCGTCACCCTGGTGGACCTGGCGGTGGTGAACCTGCCGTTCCTGGACGAGCCGCACCATCCGCGCCTGCACAACTATATCCACCAGCACACCAAAGACTGGAGCGCGCAGGTGACGGCTGCCGATGCGTTCGTGTTCGTGACTCCAGAGTATAACTACGGCATCAACGCGCCGCTCAAAAACGCGATTGATTTTCTGAACCAGGAATGGCAATACAAGCCGGTGGGCTTCGTGAGCTACGGCGGCATTTCAGGCGGCACCCGCGCTGTGCAGATGACCAAACAGGTGATCACCACCCTGAAAATGACCCCGATCACGGAAGCAGTCGCCATCCCCTTCGTCAACCAGCACCTGGATGCAGAGGGGCACTTCCAGCCTACCCCGTCTATGGAAACTGCGCTGACGGGGGTGCTGGACGAACTCGCGCGCGTGACTCCGGCGTTGCAGACTCTGCGCGCACCGCGTGAAACGTGAAACGCAATACGCAAGTAACTACTCAGCCTAGTAGATAGAAAGGAAGCTGTCATTCTGAACGCAGTGAAGAATCGGCTGCCCGGCCGATCCTGCGATTGCCGGCGACTCACTCGGCCAGAGTGCCCTTACCCGTAGCCATGTACCCATCCCAACGGATTCTTCACTGCGTTCAGCTTGAGTTTGTACAATTTGGCGGAGGCTGGCGGGCCGCGCTGTAAACGTGAGTAAAGGTAGCAAGACCTCTAGCCACTAGGAACCGGATTATATTTTACACCCTGGTTTTATGCGGGGTGTAAAATATAAACCCCGTGCGGCAGGCGACTGCGCCCGCTAGCCAGCTAACGGTCTTGCTACCCATAGTAGCAGGCACAACGGGTAAGCGGCGTGCGCTACAGTTTTCCGGCCAAATTGTACAAACTCAAGTTCAGAATGACAGCTTCCTTTCTATCTACTAGGCTGAGTAGTTACTTGCGTATTGCGTATTATCGCCGACTGACGACCGCCGACTGACGACCGCCGACTGACCATAGGCAGAAACCCAAAGCCCGCCCGGACTCATATAAATCCGGGTGGGCTTTACAGGCAGATCGTAACGCAGCGTTAGCTGGGCTGCGGCGGCGGTTCACTGGTGTGTACCTCGACGGGCGCATTCACGGTGGGCGCGCCGCTAGTGATGCGGATCTGGCGCGGCTTGGTGGGCGGCGCGCGGGCCGGACACGGTGCCCCGTGTCCCTACGGACGGTTCGTTTCTATCGTGCAACGTTATATTTACAGACCCCAACTGACCCCCTGACCCCTGATCCCTAATGCAGAACTCCGAACGCATCACCTGCGTATGCTATAATACGAGCAACAACCCGCCGGCCACCCCGGCTTGAGGAGACACCACCTATGACCGATACACTCGCGGCCCCGGCTGCGCCGGCGGTGCCGGCTGCCGCTATCCCCCCCTTTGAGCGCCACACGCTGGCGAACGGCCTGACCGTGCTGACCCGCGAAATGCACAGCGCGCCGGTCGTGTCGTTCTGGATCTGGTATCGCGTGGGCGCACGCAACGAACACCTGGGCATCACCGGCATCTCGCACTGGGTTGAGCATATGCTGTTCAAGGGCACGCCCAGCCTGCCCGCCGGCAGCATCCACACCATCGTGGCCGAAAACGGCGGCACGCTGAACGGCTTCACGTCGGACGACTTCACGACGTATTTTGAGACGCTGCCCAGCGACCGCTGGGAACTAGCTTTGCAGATCGAGGCCGACCGCATCGTGAACGCCTCCTTCAAGCCCGAAGAGGTGGCGAGCGAGCGCACGGTGATCATCAGCGAGCGCGAAGGGCACGAGAACGACCCCGACTTTAAGCTGAACGAGGCGGTGCAAGCAGCGGCGTTCCAGTTGCACCCCTACCGCAACGAAGTGATCGGCTGGAAGTGCGACCTGTTGAGCATGACCCGCGAGGATCTGTACGCGCACTACCAGACCTACTACGCGCCGAATAACGCCACTGTGGTCGCGGTGGGAGATTTCGACACCGCCTATCTGCTGGGGCGGGTAGAGGAGATGTTCGGCAAGCTGCCCAGCCGCGCAAGCATCCCGGCGGTGACGGCGGTGGAGCCGGCGCAAGAGGGCGAGCGGCGCGTGGTGGTGCGGCGGCCCGGCCCCACCGCTTCTCTGCAAATCGCTTATCACACCCCGGCGGCGGATCATCCCGACATCTACGCGCTGACCATGGCCGACGCGCTGCTGTCGGGGGCCAAAGCGATGGGCATGGGCGGCGGCGGTGGGCGCAGCGCCCGGCTCTACAAGGCGCTGGTGACGAGTGACCTAGCGGCGGGCGGGGGCAGCTACTTCCGCCTGACGCGCGACCCGCAACTGTTCCAGTTTTCGGCCACCGCCAAGCCCGGCAAGCCGTGGGAAGAGTCGCTGACGGCCATCGAAGCGGCCATCTACGGCGAAATCGAGCGGTTGGCTAGCGAAGCGCCGGCGCAGGCCGAGATGGAGAAGACGATGCGCCAAGCGCGGGCCGGCTTTGTCTATGCCGGGGAGGGCGTAACCGGGCTGGCCTACCTGTTCGGCTGGCTGGAGTCTATCGCCAGCGCCGACTACTACAGCGTGTTCCTCGACCGGCTGGCCGCCGTCACGCCCGCCGATGTGCAGCGCGTGGTGCGCCAATATCTGAACGCCGAAAACCGCACCGTCGGCTGGTTCGTGCCGCAAGCCGCCGATCCGGCCTAACGGGTTGCACCGCTAAGACGCGCAGCACGCACAGATTTTGTGGATGCTGCGCGTCTTTTATGTCGCTGGGGTGAGGAAAATAGATACGCGGCAGCAACGTGGGGCGGATTGATACCATTTTGTGATGCCCTAAATGCTATATTTGCGTGAACACTTGTGCTATACTAACCCTTAGCACATGAGCTATCAGCATCGGCTGGGTCACTCCGCTGATCCGGCCGGTATTGTCGCTCTGGCGCTAGGCACAACCGGCAATGTAGCCGATCCTTTGCGGGGTCGCACCATTGCTGAGTAGCCCACACCTGCGACGGGGCAACCCGCATCACAGGTGTGCGAAGGCGCTGTAGCTACCGTGTACCCCATCGTTCACCGGCTTGGCCTCGCTTCCGTCTCTAGGGCAACGGAGGCGTATGGTCGGCGCAACAGGGTACAGAGGCAGCACGCAGCGCCCTATAGCCTGGGGATCACCAGGGCGGATCAGATCCGCCCAACACCGTGGACCATGACCGCCCGCGCTGGGGAAGAGTTGCTAGTCGCACTCCTTGCGCGTTGCAGTCCTCTTGGATCGGATACGCTGGACTACCGCCCACGCGCCGTCAGAAACGGGAGTAACAGAGTCAGGTGGGGATCCTCTCGTGAAGGAGTCTCCTGTTGTCTATCTTTAGACGGCGCGTTTATGCGCCTATCCGCTCGCTGCTGCTCTGCACCGGTATTGTGCTACTCAGTGTCACCCCTACCTTCGCCGCAGGTAGTACCACAAAAACGGGTTCGCAAGCAGGCCGGACAACGCCGGCAGCCAAATCGCCAGCGAAAAGCACGCCCACCGCGCAACGCACAGTAGTGGTGGCGGTGGCGAAAACCACCCCCAAACCCGTGGCGAAAGCTACCCCTAAACCTGTGGCGAAAGCTACCCCCAAACCCGTGGCGAAAGCTACCCCTAAACC
>JALYUO010000678.1 GCA_030853735.1 Chloroflexota bacterium | reverse complement strand
AGCGGTCACACAGCACATCGGCGCGTGGGTGCGGGCTATGCCCACTGCCAATATCCAAAACCAGTGCATTCGGGGGAATACGCATAATCAAGAGACCTCTTCATTAGGGTAAGGGCCGAGAAATCGTTGACCGTCGAAATGGATCAGATGATCCGGTGCATCCGCAAGCCAAACTTCCGTCTCCCAGGCGATCTCCGCCACAAAGCGGCAATGCCAGATACTTTCTCCGTACATCATCATAAGATCCCGCTGAGATATGTTCGGCAAAGTGAGCATTGATGTAGCTAATAATTTCCCGCGTTTTAAGTGAGTGCCCACTGTTCAAATCCTGGGCAGTTGCCCAGCTTTTTGCAAGGTTTACATCGGCCACTGCCAAAAAAGCCGTTGCCATTTGTTCTAATCGGCGCGGGCTTAATCCTGCGAAAGGCACGCCCAGCATCTGCAAAATATACAACGCTTCATTAAGGAGTTCCTGCACTCGAATAGGTTTGGCAAGGAACTGCCTAGAAACGTTGGTCCCGGCAAGCGTCGGTGGCATACTAGGCATGGGCTTCACAAAGCAAGTAGTGATTGCTGGAAAACTTCAGGCTCTCGCACCAGTAAAGGCTGATTGCAGTGATCAATCTCCCTGTATGATAACCGATGATCGGATTCCAGATAGCTGCGGACACTGCCGGCCAAATGGTAAGCCAACAAGGGCGGCACCGCATTGCCCACTTGATTAAAGCAACTCGTCTCGCTGCCGACAAACTCGAACCAATCGGGAAAGCTCTGCAAGCGGGCGGCTTCCCGCAAGAGCAAGCGGCGGCGGCGACCATCAGGCAGGCGCAAACGGTGCATATCACCTGTCGCTCCGGCCAGATTGCGGCAAGTCAGTGTGCGGGCGGGTTGATGCAGGTGCAAATCGCGCGGCTGCTTGCACGCTGAGGCCCGTTCGTACTTGGCGACATATGTATCCATGCTGGGCGTGAGGAACTTGGATTCCGGCGGTGCGGCAAAAGCCCTATCCCCTAGTGCTTCGCCGGCGGTCACACGCTGCGGCAAGGCACTGGGGAACAAGAACTTGCCGCGATGCCCGACCACGATCACCCGTTCGCGGTTCTGCGGAACACCATAAGCTACCGCGTTTAGCAATACCACCTCAACCAGATAATGCAAGGCGCGCAAGGTGTGCAGAATTTCGTCCAAATAGCCCCGGTTACGATAGAACAAACCACGCACGTTTTCAAACAGCCAAATATCCGGTTGCAGACGGCGTACCGCGTTAATAAAGATAGGGAAGCCGTCGCGTGAATCGCCTAAGCCTAATTGATGCCCGCCCACGCTAAACGGTTGACACGGGGGGCCACCGATTAGGACGGGTGCGGATGGTAGTTGTGTGTCGGGGGTAAGCTCCACTTGAGCGCACAAATCGTGCAAGTTTCTGCGATAGGTCGCGCAACAATCGGCATCTCGTTCCCAGCCGTAAGTAGCAAAGCCCTGCGCTGCGAAGCCCAACGCCAGGCCACCACAGCCGGCAAACAGGTCAACCACCGGCGGGCCGGACGGGGCGCTAGGGCGCAAAGTGCTGTTGAGCAACTCAGAATAACCCATCAGCGACTCCTGCGAGTGGCGGCACCACCCAGGCGGGCAGGCCGGCGGCGGTGACGGCGGCGGCGAGGGTGGCGGCGGCGGCGTGGTCGGGGCTGTAGAGGAACAGGCTGGGGCCGGCCCCGGTCACGCGGGCGAACTCGCCACCCGCCGCGATCACGCTTTGCAGCGCGTCGTGCAGCGTGGTGCCCGCCGCCAGCGTGTCGAAGGCGCGGAAGGCGGCATCTTCCAGGCCGTTGTAGAGCAGCGTGGCGGTCAGCGATCCGCCCGCCGCCAGCGTGTCCACCACGCGGCGGGTCAGCGTGCCGTCGCTATACTCGTAGGGGCGCAGTAGGCTATAGACGGTGCGCGTTTTGTCGGGCAGGGTCAGCGCCTGCGTAATCAGCACAAACCAGCCGGCGGTGAGCGGGCGCAACGGCGTGATACGTTCGCCCCGCCCCTCGGCCAGCGCCGTGCCACCACGCAAGAAGAACGGCACATCGGAGCCGAGCAACGCGGCGAGGTTGTGCAGTTCGGCGGCTTGCAGATCCAACGCCCACAAGCGGTCCAGCCCATGCAAAGTCGCCGCCGCGTCGCTACTGCCGCCGCCCAGTCCCGCCGCCGTGGGGATCACCTTATCGAGCCGGATCGTTGCGCCCGCATCCACCTGACGCGCCTGTTGCAGCAAGCGCGCCGCCCGCCAGACCAGATTGCTGCCTGGATTTTCGGCCAGCGCCGGGTCGCTACACTCCACCCGGATCTGCCCGTCGGCGCGCGGCGCGAAGGTCAGCGTATCGCATAGGTCCACCGTCTGCATCACGCTGGCGATCTCATGATAGCCGTCTTTGCGCCGGCCCAGGATTTCGAGCGTCAGGTTGATCTTGGCGGGCGCACGCAATACCAGCGGGTCAAGCGTCATCAAAGGTCGCCTTTCCACTGCGCGGGCCGAGATCGGGCGGCAGCGCCGCCGCCAGCGCCGCCCATTCCGGCAGGGTCAGCGTTTCGGCGCGGCGACTGCCCTGGATGGCGGCAGCCTCCAGCGCCGCCATGACCTGAGGCTTGGGCAAGGGCAGTCCATCCGCCAGCGCGTTCGCCAGTTGCTTGCGCCGTTGGCCGAAACCCGCCCGCGCCACAGCGAAAAACTGCGCGTCGTCGGCGACCACAGGGCGATCCGCCGGGGCATAGACATCAATCCGCACCACCGCCGAGTCCACTTTGGGCGGCGGCAAAAACGCGCCGGGCGGCACGCGGAACACCAAGCGCGGGCGGCCATAGAACTGCACCCCCAGCGCCAACAGGCTCATCGCGGGCGGCACCGCAGTCATGCGGAGGGCGACTTCGTGTTGCACCATGACCACCAGACGCTGGGGTGGGTGCGGAGCGGTCAGAAAATGGCGCAGCACCGCCGAGGTGATGTAATAGGGCAGGTTGGCGACCACAGCATAGGGCGCGGCGGCGGGCCGACCACACTGCGCGACCAGTGCCGCCGGGTCGGTCGCCAGCACATCGCCGGCGATCAGGTGGAAATGCGGATAGGGAGCCATACGGGTGCGGAGGGGGGGCAGTAACGCCTCGTCCAGCTCGATTGCCACCAAGCAGCCCTGCGCTGGGTCCAGCCGCGCCGCCAGTTCCGCCGTCAGCACGCCCAAGCCGGGGCCGACTTCCACCACCAGGGCGGCGGGGTCTAGCTCGGCGGCAGCGACGATGCGGGGCGGCACGCTGGGGTCCACCAGAAAGTTCTGGCCCAGCCGTTTGCGCGGGCGCAGCCCAGTTTCGCGTAGGATGCGCCCCTGGTCCATCCGTCAGGCTTCGACTTCGGTGCGCTTGTCAAAGCCAAAGCCGGCATCGGGCGTTTCGTTGGTGTTGCTCCAGATTTCGCCGCGCATCACGAGGCCGGTGTTCCGCAGCTTGAACGACAACTCTTGCGCGATATTCCGCATCAACAGATAGCCCAGATGCAGATCGTCTTCACACAACCGCTCAATATCAGGCCGGCGCATCAGTAGCAACACCGACTCGCCTTCGCTGACCACCGTCGCCGAACGCATGGCATCGTCCACCATGGCCTGCTCGCCCACATAGTGGCCGGGCATGAGCCGCGCAATCGTGGTGCCGACCACCGCATCGCCGGCCGCCGCCCGTTCACCCTGCGTGCTGATCTGCACCAGCAGCGTGCCGTCCTGGATAAAACACATCTCATCGCCGCGCGTGTACTCGGCAAAGATCACTTCGCCGGGACTATAGCGCCGCTCGGTGCAAATCGCGGCGACGCGCTCCAGCTCTGCGGGGTTCAAGCCCTCAAACAGTTCCAAATCGCGTAAAAAATCGCTAGCCGACATGACCCCATCCTTCCTGCGCGCTCCCCCCGTCTTGGACCGCTGTTACGCCATTATAGCACAACTGCGCCGCGCCCGTCGAATGGGAGCGGATCGCGCAACTGTCCAGTGTGTGGGCCGGCCGTCCCCGCATACAGCCCGAATACCTGAATAGAGGACACCGCTGCGAGCGCCGGCGGCTTGGGCAGCTGCCGCCTGGGGGCCATAGGCACCGCTATTCGGGTATTCGGGCTGTATGCGGGGACGGCCGGCAGGGAGTATGGCGGTGGGGCACGCGCCCGGCGGTGCGCCGTCCACGACTGCACCCTCCGACTCAGCTTTTAGCCCACAGACTGAACAGTTACCGGATCGCTAAACTGCGTCTGACATCTCTCCTCAGAAGGGAAGGGGACCGGGGGTTAGGTCAGCGCCCCACCCCATCAACACCAGCGCGTGTCTCTATCAGAGTACCTTGCACTTCGGCACGCGACGTGCTACAATCAGCCAACTGTGCGGCCCTGCCGAGCCGCCGCCCGATCCACCGGCCCGCGTTGCCGCCCGGCAGCGCCCAGCGAAAGTTTGGGGAGGCACATGAATCGAGAGTACCACAAATGGTACAGCCCGTATTTGGGGCGCGACATGGAGTTCCTGTTCTACGGTCACGCCGGGCGGCCCATCCTGGCCTTCCCCACCTCAATGGGCAGTTATTATCAGAACGAAGATTTCAAGCTGATCGCGGCGATCCAGCCACGCATTGAGGCGGGCGAGGTGCAAGTAGTGTGCGTGGACGGCGTGGATGCGGAGAGCTGGTACAACCGTCGCCTATCGCCCCATGACCGCGCCATGCGCCATAATGCCTACGAAGCGTATCTGCTCAACGAATTGCTGCCCTGGTGGGGCGAACGCGCGCCCGGCGTGGGGGATAATCTGGTCACGACCGGCTGTTCGTTCGGCGCGTATCATGCGGTCAACTTCGCCTTCCGCCACCCGGATCGGGTCCGCAAAATCGTCGCCATGAGTGGTGCCTACAGCCTGAAAGCGCTGCTGCACATGGACATGGACACCGACGCCTATCTGAACTCCCCCGCCGACTATATTCCCAACCTGCACGACGACTGGTATCTGTTGCAGATGCGGCAGCAGGAGATCATTCTGGCGGTCGGCTCCGACGACATTTGCCTAGACGCGACGCGCCTGCTGTCGCAAGAACTGTGGGACAAAGCGGTGCCCCACCTGCTGGATATCTGGGGCGGCGCGTGGCACGACTGGCCCATCTGGCGCGACATGGCGATCAAGTTTCTTTATTAGTGTTTAGTGTTTAGTGTTTAGTGTTTAGTGTTTAGTTAGATACAGTTTCGCGCTACTTAAATAATTCACAACACTCTGACCAACCCAACGAAGCACTAAACACTAAACACTAAACACTAAACACTAAACACTAAACACTAGCGAGGAGGAGACCCAACGATGGCAAGCGAAGCGATGAAAATTGGCCTGCTGGTCGGGCGCGAAAACACCTTTCCCGGCGCGTTTCTGGCGCGGGTGAACGACCTGGGCCGTGAACATAACATTACGGCGGAATTCATCCAACTCGGCGGCACACGCATGGACGAGCCGAACCCCTACCGCGTGATCGTGGACCGCATTTCGCATGAGATCCCCTATTATCGCGCCTACCTGAAGCAAGCCGTGCTGGAAGGCACCATCGTCATCAACAACCCCTTCTGGTGGACAGCGGACGATAAGTTTATCGAGTGCGCCCTAGCGACCAAGCTGGGCGTGGCCGTGCCCAAGACGGTGGTGCTGCCGCAAAAAAGCTACACCGAAGGCGTGGTCGGCGAGTCGCTCCGCAACCTGGTCTACCCCGTGCCGTGGGAGTCGTTGCTCGAATATGTGGGCCTGCCTGCGTTCATGAAGCCCTTTATCGGCGGCGGCTGGAAGAACGTCTACAAGGTCAATTCGGTTGAAGAGCTGATCTGGGCCTTCGACCAGACCGGCGAACTCGGCATGATCCTACAAGAGGGTATCGAGTGGGACCAGTATGTGCGCTGCTACTGCCTGGGCCAGAACAACATCATGCCCATCCGCTATGAGCCGAACAACCCCTTCCACGAACGCTACGTCTACGATCCCAAGTTCCTGAACACCGAACTCGCCAGCAAAGTGGTCCACGATGCCCAGGTGCTGAATCAGGCGCTCGGCTTCGACATGAACACGGTCGAGTTCGCGGTGCGCGACGGCGTGCCCTATGCGATTGACTTCCTGAACGTCGCGCCCGATATGGACTATCACAGCGTCGGCGAACACTACTTCACCTGGGTGGTCGAGAACATGAGCCGCCTCGTGATCGAGCGTGCGCTGCACGGCTACACGCCCGGCGCGATCTATCGCTGGGATGCGCTGCTCAACTCGGCTCCGTCGCCCGCTGGGACCACGGACAGCCCCGCCGGACCGTCGCAGCCGCAATTCCGCAAGACCGAATTGGTGGACCCGACCACGATCCCGTGGGCCTGGAACGGCTACGAGATCCCCGGCCTGCAACGCGCCGCCGACGCGCCGGCAGCAACGGGCGCAAAAGGTGGAGCCGCCAAGCCGCAGCAAGGCGGGGCCGCGCCGATCACGCAAGGCACGGAAGGCGTGCCCGAAACCGAAACGCAGGCCAAGCAATGAGCGCGACTCGCAAGACCCTGGACGACTTCAACTTAGGCTCCACGGCCCCGGCCATCCGTGCCTATAACGCCATGCTGGATACCGACCTGAGCCTGGCCCAGGCTTCGGCGGAGATGCTGACGGCGCGCTCGCTCACCGATAAGCTGACGTTCGGCGGCGTACCCTTCCTGCGAACGTTGCGGCCGCACTTCGTCACGGCGGCGCAATATCGCTACATCCAGGAGTCGTGCAACACGCTGGCCGCCGCCATGACCCGCCTCCGCAAGGCCGTGCTGGCCGACGCGGCGCTGATGGCGCAACTCGACCTCACGCCCGAAGAACACCGCCTCGCGGTGGTGGACCCCGGCTTCGAGGAGCCGTCGCCCAGCATCCGCATGGACAGCTTCTGGTCGGAACACGCTTGGCACTTCGTGGAGTGCAACGGCGAGTCGCCCGCCGCCATCGCCTACGACGATCTGGGGAGTGACCTGTTCCGCGATCTGCCCTGCATCAAAGAGTTCCAGAAAACCTATAATGTGCAGCCGATCTACAGCCTGGACCGCTTCATGCAAGAGATCGAGCGGCAATATGCCCAGTTCCGCGCCAATCGCGGGCCGGACGAGTTCCCAGCCCAGCCGCGCATCGCCATCGTGGACTGGGCGGGCGTGCCGACGCGCACCGAACACGAACTGTTTCAGGAGTATTTCGAGCGACGCGGCTTGCAGGCGGTGCTGGCGCGGCCCGAAGACTGCCGCTACGAAGACGGGCGGCTGCGCGCCGGCGACTTCACCATTGACCTGCTCTACAAGCGCGTGCTGACCAGCGAATTGCTGGAGAAGCCGGAGATCGCCGCGCCGATCACCCAGGCATACGTAGACGGCAAAGTGATGGTGATGAACGCCTTCCAGGCCAAGATCCTGCACAAAAAGATGAGCTTCGCGCTGCTGCACGATGATGCCAACTGGCACCTGTTCACGCCGGAGCAGATCGCGGTGATCGAGCGCCACATCCCCTGGACGCGCAAAGTGACCGCCGGCCAGACGAACTACGAGGGCCAGCCGCTGGATCTGCTGCCGTTTATCCGCGATAACCGCGACCGCTTGGTGCTGAAACCGAACGACGAGTACGGCGGCAAAGGCGTGTATATCGGCTGGACCATGACGCAGGGCGAATGGGAAGCCGCGCTCGAAGAAGCCCAGGCTGCGTCGTTTGTGGTGCAGGAAAAGGTCATCCTGGAAAAGGAGCCGTTCCCCTACCTGACCGACAACGGTGGCCTGGAAGTCGTCGAATTGGCAACCGACAGCGACCCGTATATCTACAACGGTGACACGCACGGCATCCTGACCCGCCTTTCGGCCCAGGCGCTGCTCAACGTCACCGCCGGCACCGGCTCCGTGACCGCGACCATGATTGTGGAGCCGAAGTAATCACGCCGCGCCGGTCGCTGGGAAAATTACTCTAGCAAAAGGATGGAGCCTTATGGAAGACAAGGACGCGCTCTTTAGTATCGGCATCGAGGAAGAGTTCCAGATTGTTGATCCGGCGACCGGCGATCTGCGCGCCCACATCCAGGAGATGCTGACCCACGCCGGGCGGCACACGCTGGGCGACCAGATTAAGCCCGAAATGATGCAGTCTATGGTCGAAACGGTCAGCAAAGTCTGCGCGACGGTGGACGAGGCGCGCACGGAGGTGATGAAGCTGCGGCGCACCATCTCCGACCTCGCCAACCGCAGCGGCCTGGCGGTTGTGTCGGCGGGTACGCACCCCTTCTCGCAGTGGCAAAATCAACTGATCACGACCAACGACCGCTATAAGATCCTGGAAGAGGATCTACAAGATGTCGTGCGCTCAATCTTGATCTTCGGTCTGCACGTCCATGTGGCCGTGCCCGACAAAGAGATGCGGATTGACATCATGAACGAGGCGCGCTATTTCTTGCCGCACCTGTTGGCGCTGTCCACCTCGTCGCCGTTCTGGCAGGGCCGCTTCACCGGCCTGAAAAGCTACCGCACAGTGGTCTGGCAGCAGTTCCCGCGCACCGGCATCCCTAGCACGTTCAACTCGTGGAGCGAGTACGATAATTACATCACCACGCTGATCGAAACCGGCTGCATTGACAACGCCAAGAAAGTCTGGTGGGATGTGCGCCCGCACCCCTTCTACCCGACGGTTGAGTTCCGTGTCTGCGATATGCCGGTGACGGTGGAAGAGACGATCTGCTTCGCGGCGCTGTTCCAGGCTATCGTCTACAAGCTGTATAAGCTGCGGCGCAAGAACCTGGGCTTCCGCGTCTACGACCGGGCGCTGATCCAGGAAAACAAGTGGCGGGCCATGCGCTACGGCATTGACGGCAAGCTGATTGACTTTGGTCGCCGGGCCGAGGTGCCGATGCGCGAACTGGCGCTCGAACTGTTGGAGTTTGTGGACGATGTGGTGGACGAACTGCAAAGCCGCGATGCGGTGAATTATGTCCACACCATTTTGCAGATGGGGTCGGGAGCCGACCGCCAATTGCAAGTCTATCGCCAGACGGGCGACATCCGCGACGTGGTGACGTTCCTGATCCACGAGACGATGCGCGGTGTGCCCTACGCCACCGAACTCGGCTTGCCCGCGCCGGAACTGGCTCCTGTGCCCAGCACACCGTAGCCGGTGCCGCCCCGCCTGACCGCCGCCGCCGGACGCTTGCTGCTCGATGGACAGCCGTGGGCATTGCGCGGCGGTGAGTTTCACTACTTCCGCATCGCGCGGGATCTCTGGGAGCCGGGGCTGGAGCGGCTGGCGGCGCTCGGCTTCAACTGCATCAGCACCCCCGTGCCCTGGATCTGGCATGAGCCGCAACCAGGGCGCTGGGACTTTCGCGGCACCAGCGACCCGCGCCGCGATCTGCACGGATTTGTTGCGGCCTGCCGCGTCGCCGGGTTAGCGTTGATTGTGCGTCCTGGCCCTTTCATCTATGCCGAGTACGACGGCTTCGGCCAACCGCGCTGGTTGGAAGCGCAGATCC
>JALYUO010000675.1 GCA_030853735.1 Chloroflexota bacterium | reverse complement strand
GCCCAAGATAGCCCAGCAGTCCCCCCTGCTCCTGCAACCGATCTGGAAGACACAAGGCAAATCGCAAATACTAGCGGATCATTGCTTTGATCTTTTTGTCTGGACGGATTTCAGCCTCACGCGCTTGTTTGTGGATGTCACACGTCGGGCGGCTACGCAGGGCATTACGCGATCCGCCCGCAGCGTGGTCTGGTTAGTCAAAATGCTCTATGATTTCGCGCGGATAGGCAAGTTTGACCACAAAGCTATTATTGATACGCTAACCTATAACACGAGGAACGACAAAGCGTTTGCGATTGGCGGAGTCGGCACTAATCCTTACATGGCAAGCCCGGCCTTGCGCCGGCCCAGAGTAGCGAAAGAGGCGTTGCGCGACATTATTTTGGGTGGCGGGCAGTATTTCCTCAGCCCGGAGCGCCGTTTAGATGCGGCTATCATGAACAGTCGGCTGTTTCCTGATCCCCCGCCCGGCATGGTCATGCCGCCGACCACGGCGGAGGCGGGGGATGACCCGTGAGAGTCATAGACCTGTTCGCGGGCGGCGGGGGACTGTCGCGGGGCTTTGCGAACGCCGGCTACCAGCTTTGTGCGGCGTTCGATAACTGGCAGCCGGCCATTGCCGTGTACCGCGCCAACTTCCCCGATCACCCGCTGATCCCCCTGGATCTACAGCGGTTCGCGGGCGACCCCAGCCCGTTTACGACCTTTGCGCCCGATATGATTATCGGCGGCCCGCCCTGCCAGGACTTCTCCTCCGCCGGCAAGCGCGATGAAACGCTGGGGCGGGCCGACTTGACGCTCACCTTTGCCGCGATTGTCGCGGCGGTGCAGCCATCGTGGTTTGTGATGGAGAATGTGGCACGGGCGGCTAAGAGTGTCACCTACCGGCAAGCGTGCGCTGCGTTGCGGCAGGCAGGCTATGGCCTGACCGAGGCGATTCTGAACGCCGGCTTGTGTGGCGTGCCGCAAGACCGCAAGCGGCTGTTCCTCATTGGGCAGCGGCAGGGGCCGGATCAGGCGCTCACGCCGCACTTGCAGCGCGGGTTGGCGCGCACGCCGCTAACGGTGCGCCAATACTTGGGCAATCAGATGGACATCGAGCATTACTACCGGCACCCACGCACCTACCAGCGCCGCGCCGTCTACAGTATTGATGAACCCAGCCCCACCGTGCGCGGTGTAAATCGCCCCATCCCGCCCACTTATCAGCGACACCCCGGCGACAGTGTGCCGGTCACAGCGGCGGTGCGCCCGCTGACCACGCACGAGCGCAGTCTGATCCAAACGTTCCCGGCTGACTTCCAGTGGCCCGGCAGCAAAGCAAATGTGGAGCAAGTGATCGGCAACGCCGTACCGGTAAAGTTAGCGGAATATATCGCACGCTGCATTCAAGCGTATCTCCAGGACCAAGCACGGTCCACCGAAGTCCCCCCGCACGAGAAGGCAGCTAATACGTCGGTGGTGCAACTCACCCTATGCTAAAGATCGACCGTGGGATCAGGAGTCGCGGGTGTTATTATGGCAAAGTTGCGCGAGTGTGCGCGGTACTATCGCGTGACCCGCCGCAACGTTATGGGATTGAGATGGGCCGGCAGTTGACAAGGGTCTGGTTGCTGTGTTAGGCTAACATACACTCACCAAACTGAAGCAAACCTTTGCCCATTCTGTTTTGTGTAAAGCAGCGGTCGTTTCGTTGGCGCGAGACCGCACGCTCGTCTAGGAGCCGGCGTGGCTGTTAGCCTCTCCCCTGGTAATCAAACCGCTATGTATCTGCGGCGCGCCCTAGTGCGACCGGTCGCTTGGTGTGCGCTGGGTCTGCTGCTGATTGGCGCGGGCGGCACATGGGTGGCGATGGGCGCGGGCTGGCCGGCAGTGGGCGTGGTGGCGTTGGGTGGAGGGTTGGCCGCCGTGGGCGGTCGCCGGCTGGCCCAGCTGGCGCGGGCGCTCCACGCCATCATCAACGCCGTCACACAAGCCGGCGATGTTACCCTGTTACCCACGCATATTGCGCTGCCTGCCGGCTCCCCGCTGACCGCCCTGGCCGCGAAGCTCACCGATATGGGCGAACAGGTGCGTGGACTCGTCGGCCAGCTTCAAATGCAGGCTGATCAGGTACGCGAGATCGCCGCACGCATGGCGCAGGCCGCCGCCGGCCATGAGGGGAATGCCAATGCCCAGGCCGCCGCCCTCAGCGAGGTGGCCGCCGCGATGGCCGAACTCGACACCATCGTGGTCGCCGTCACCCACACCGCCCATGAAGTGGCGTTGGCGGCGGAAGAAGTGCGAACGGCCAGCGCCGGCAGCCACACCGTCGTCGGCGCGGCGGTTGACTCGTTGGACCAAACTCGGCAGCGCGTCGGCGAAACGCTAGTGGCGATTGAGCAACTGCGCGCCCAGGCCGAGCAGATTGGCGCGATCAACGGGGTAATCGCCACCATCGCCGAGCAAACCCATATCCTATCGCTCAACGCGGCCATCGAAGCCGCCGATGCCGGGGTGGCGGGGCGACGCTTCAGCGTGGTGGCCGGGGAAGTTCGTGTCCTCGCCGCCGGCACCCGCGATCAGGGCGAGCAAGTTCGGCACTTGGTCGGCGAATTGGCAGCAGCCGTCGCGGTGACGGTGGCTGCCGCCGAAGCCGGTATCCAGCAGACCGCCCATACCACCGACCTCACCACCACGCTCACCACGACCACCACCCAACTGGTCGCCACTGCCGAGCGCACCCAGCACTTAGCGGCGGCGATTGATGCAGCGATGGATCAGCAACGGGCCGGCACTGCCGGGGTGGTGCAGACGTTGAACGACATCAGTGGAGCCACCCAGCGCATCCGCGCCCAAGCCGCCGCCATCACCGGGCAGGCCACGGATCTGAGCGCGGTGGCCGGCCATTTGCGCGACTCGGCCCTGCGCTTCGGTGTGTCCCGCCCAGCCAACCGTACATTGCGCCTGCTGATCGGCGGGCGGGAAACGGTGACGGAGCGGGCGCGGGCCTGGCAAGCCTTGGTCGCCGGCTGGAACGCAACGTATCCCGCTGCGACAATTGCCATCGAGTTCATCCCCCCTAGTCCCGACTACTTGCCGGACATTGAGCGGGCGCTGATCGCCGGCACTGCCCCCGACATCTTCCAGCTTACGGATAGTAGCGGTTTGGCGCGCAAGGGCTATCTAACGCCCTTAGAGAGCCTGCTCACGCCGGCACTACAGGCGGACTTCTACCCCGTCGCACTTGATGCGGGGCGCGACGGTGGGCACCTTTATAGCCTGCCAACCGAAGCGCAGCCGTCCGTCCTGTTCTACAACAAGGCGTTGCTAGCCGAACTGAACCTGGCCCCGCCCCGTACTTGGGCCGACTGGATCGCCGTCGCCCGGCGCTGCCACACCGATTCGCGCTGGGGCGTGGTGCTGGAAACCACGCCAGGCGACTTTCGCGCCAAGCTGTGGGTGCCGTTCTTCTGGCAAGGTGGCGGCGACATCCCGGAGGACGCAGATCAAGCCTGTTTTGCAACCCCGGCCGCGCAAGCAGCCATCGGGCTGTGGCGCGACTTGCTGCTGACTGATCCTAGCGCGCCGCACAAACCACCCTATCCCTCTTACGATATCGCGAATCTGGCTGAAGGCCACTGTGCCATGCAATATGTCGGCACCTGGGCCATCACCATGCTACGCGAGAAATATCCGAGCTTCGACTATGGCGTGGTGGACTTGCCACAGCGACCGGGAGGCCGGCCCGCCACTTTGCTCTTGCATTGGGGCTTGGCCGTGAACGCCCACAGTCCGCAGCGCGATCAGGCGTGCGCGTTTGTGCGCTGGGCATTGGCGAGTGCGGGCGCGGCGGGCATCGCCCGCAGCCGCGCGCTGATCACCGAAGGCTTGCCCGTCCGCCGCAGCAGCGTGCCCCTAATCGAGGCCGAAGGCGGGGCAAATCCCATCTGGCGTATGTTGCTCAACGAAGTGTACCCACATTGCGTTGTTCCCCCCGAATGGCCCGCTAGCGTGCTCGCCAGAGTGGATCAGGCACTCGATCTGAGTTAAAGGCCGCCGGTCAGTCAGCACCACCGTCCAACTCGGCGGCACCACGGCTTGCTGCGCGGTCAACAATGCCAACCACTGGGGCGGCCTGCGCCCTTGCGGGGGCCGCCCCAACCTGCCCGGCCACCGGGATCGCCCAGCCACGCTAGACGACCGCGCCGGCTCAGACGGGCCAACAGTCCCCCAGCAGGGGGTTACAGCGCGTGCCACCCGCTTGACTCCCTGCTTGGCGACGGCAGCATAGCCCCGTTCGCGCAGACGTGGGCGCACGATGGCGGCGCTCTGGGCGCACAGGGCGAAGAGCCGGTCGCACGGTCATCTTGCGCCCCAGTGCCTGCCACAATCCCCAACACCTACCCTTGAAAGACTGGGCTGGGGGGTAGGTCAGTGGGCTGGGCCAATGGTCCATCGAATGATGTAGAAAAGATCAGTCTTCTAACCAGCAAAGACCGATAGACAGGTGAAGGATTTGGATCTACAATATAGTCATTGGTAGGCATTATAGGTGGTTATAAGGCCACCACCGGGCAGGCAAAGGAGACCCAAATGGAACTGTTGATCGCGTTAATGGCGTTAGGGATTATTGATGTCGTGGCTGTGCGTTGGGGCAGCGATAGCCGCGAAGGGATTGATAGCGCGGAGTGGGCGCGCCGCGCGGAATGGGCCGGTTCTAGGCCCATCGGTTAGGGGCTAGGGCCAGTTCCAGGAACCCGGTGCTGTAGTCGCGCACGGCCGTGCGCCGTATTCGTTGGGGGATGGCCCACCCGGTTGCGTGATGCCACATTAGCGGCCCGGCTTCGGCTTGTACAGATATAGCACATTGCGCTGATCTAACTGATACGAGTCGCGCAATGCCTGCACCATACCCGGTGACAGATCGCCTGCCGGATCATAATTGCGATCTTCCAATTTGAAGCGCAACACCACCAAGCTGAAATAGTGGGCGCGTACCGCCGCGATCAGCGCCGACTCGTCCCAGCGATCCGCCGCCTGGGGG
>JALYUO010000657.1 GCA_030853735.1 Chloroflexota bacterium | reverse complement strand
GGGTGGGGTATGCTATAATGGGGGCATGGACCCGTCTACTCCCGGCGCGCCGGCTGCCGCGCCGGCGCGCACCGGCACCCGCACTGCCCGCCTGTTTCTTGGCGCGGAGGAAGTTGCCGCGCCTGCTGTGCCGAACGGCGAAATGGGGCTGTGGCGGCTGTCTGGGCCGGTGCTGGCGGGGCTGATCAGCGCCTTCCCGCCGAATGCGGTGCTGTCGCTGCTCAATGTGCAAGGGGTGAGCGGGGTGCTGTATCTGCAAAATCGGTCGCTGACGGCGACGATCCATGTGGACGGCGGCGAGGTGGTGGGGGCGACGCTGGGCGGCGAACAGGGGCTGGGGCCGTTGTTTTACGCGCTCAGTTGGAACACGGGGCGCTTCCAGTTCCGGCTGGAAGCGCCGGGGCCGCGCTATATCACCCTCAGCCTGCCGGTGATCCAGGTGCGGGCTACGCTGTGGCTCGACCGCTGGCGGGATCTGCGCCGCGTTTTCCCCACGATCTGGTATCGCATCGGCATCCACCCGCAGCCGGCGGGTGAGGTGGTGATCCAGCCGCACCAATGGCAGCTGCTGACGCGCATCGTGGCCGAGCCGGTGAGCTTGGTCAAGCTGGCCGAGTCCTTGCGGGCCGATGTGCTGGTGGTGACGCGGGTGGCTGCCGAGTTGGTCCACCTGGGCCTCGCCATCGTGGTGCCGCCCGACGAGCAAGAAGCCGCCGATGACCTCGCTGAGTTAGGCGACGGTCTCACCTGAAAGGCCGCACCATGACCCAGCCCAGCGCCCCCGCACCCGCCCCTGCCCACGAGCCGCAAGTTGCCCAGCGCACCGCCGCGTTCGGCACCTCGATTTTCAGCGAAATGAGTGCGCTGGCGCGGCAACATGGGGCGGTCAACCTGTCGCAGGGCTTCCCCGATTTTGCGTCGCCGGAGTGGATTCGGGCGGCGGCGAAGCGGGCGTTAGATGCGGACCTGAACCAGTATGCGGTCAGCTATGGCGCGCCACGCTTGCGGCAGGCGTTGGCGGCGAAAATGGCGGCGCAGTACGGGCTGACCTACGACCCCGACCGCGCGATCACCGTGACCAGTGGGGCGACCGAGGCGATTTTCGCGACGATGCAGGCGCTGATCAATCCGGGCGACGAAGTGATCGTGTTCGAACCGTGCTACGACTCGTATGTGCCGAGCATCCAGATGGCGGGCGGGGTGGCCCGCGCGGTGCGGCTGGACGCGCCCGCCTGGACCTTCGATCCGGCCGCATTGGCCGCCGCCGTCACGCCACAGACGCGCGTGATCCTGGTCAACACGCCGCACAACCCGACCGGCAAGGTGTTCACGACGGCTGAATTGGCCGGGATCGCGGATCTCTGCATCCGGCACAACTTGATCGCCGTGACCGATGAGGTGTATGAGCACCTTGTTTTCGCGCCGCACCGCCACCTCCCCCTGGCGACGTTGCCGGGGATGTGGGAGCGGACGGTGACGATCAGCAGCACGGCCAAGACGTTCAGCCTGACGGGCTGGAAGGTGGGCTATGCCTGCACGCCCGCCGCACTGACCGCCGCGATCCGCAGCGTCCACCAGTTTGTCGTCTTTTGTTCGGCCACGCCGCTGCAAGAAGCCCTGGCCGATGCGATCTTGGAAGCGCCGACGCACGACTATTACGCCACCTTCTTGCGCGAGTATGCCGAGCGGCGCGATTTTCTCTTTGAGGTGTTAGATCGCGCCGGGCTGCGCCCTGAAGCGCCGCAGGGTGCCTATTTCCTGATGTGCGATGTGGCCCATTGCGGCTTCCCTGACGACGTGGCCTTTGCCCGCTACCTAACTACTGCGGTGGGCGTGGCGGCGATCCCGCCGTCGGCGTTCTACCTGAGCCCGCCGCCGGGCCAATGGGCGCGCTTCTGCTTTGCCAAGAACCCGCAGACGTTGCAGGCGGCGGCGGATCGGCTGGCGGCTTGGCGGCGCTAGGAGCCGTTTTGATCCGCGAAGGGCCGCGAAGAAACGCGAAGAATGACGAAGTAGACGATTAGGGAAGCGCGCCGCATGATTGATCCACGCAGGACACGAAGGATCACGAAGATGGGGTTAAAGACGGGGATGAATAGTTTTGCGGCCTTCTTTTAGTTGTCTTCTGGTGGCGGTTTCCAGGTCCGCAGCAAATCTGCCGGCAGGTGGTTGTCGGGGCCGGGGGTGCGGAGCGCCTGGAGGTGGGCGGCGGGCGGGGCGGTCTGGCTGGTGGGCGATGCGCCGATGCGGAGGGCTTCCCAGGCGGCGATGAGGTCGGCGGGCAGGCTATACGCTTGCGCGCCGGCAATCAGCAGGCCGAGATAGCGGGCGGAGGGGATCGCGGGCGTGCCGGGGGCAATTGTCGTGTAGGCGAAGGCGGCCACCGTGCTGCCGTCGGCCAGGCGCAGGGGCACGGGGATGCGGCGGTAGCCCGGCTCAAAGCTGTCGAAGATCGCGGCCTCGCCGGGGGTGATCTGGTGGGCCACGCCGTAGACGGTCGCGCCGGGAGCCGGTTCGATGTTGGCGAAGACCGGCTCCAAGGGCGGCACGCCGGGATGGTTGAAGCGCAAGGCATAATCGGCCAGGGTGGCGGCGATGCTGCGGCTGGGCTGTACCCTGCGGCGCGCCAGCACGGTGGCGGCCATGTTCGCGCCGTAGGCGAAATACCAGAGGGGCGGCGCGGCGCTCATGGCGCGCCACCCCGGATCAGCGGTCCTAGCCAGACGCTATCGGCCAGCAAGGCGGCGGCCTGTGGGTCGGCGGCGGTGGCGGCGCGCAAGGTTTCGGCGGTCGCCAGATCAGGATAGGGCAGTTGGGCGGTGACCGTTGCCAGATCGGGCGGCACGCCGAAGGGAAGATGGGCCAGGACGAAGGCTGCCGGATCACAGCGATAGATCGCTTCGACCATCAGCCCGTGGGTGAGCGTCTGGAACACCGGTCGTTCTTGCCACTGGTCGAGCGCCGCCGTTAGAGTGGGCGGAGTCAGCGTGGTGAAGACGGTGTGTTGCGGAAACAACACGGCCATAAAGCGTTGATAGTCAAAGCGCCAGCTATCGAGATAGCGAAAGCCGGTCGGGGTCGCGTTCACAAAGTCGGTGCGGCGGTGCAGCACGCTGACGGATGGACTGCGCTTCGTAAACTGCACACTGGTACTATGGGCGGTGGGGACAACGCTCACCCCCGGCACCAGGCCCAGACTATCGGCGACTATCACCCCGGCTAGGTTCGGTGTATCAATACCCAGCACAATGGTTTGGCGCTCAACAGCGTTCAAGCGCCACGTCACCACATCGCACCCGATAATCTCCACCAGAATGGCCCCCGTCAGGTTGGGCATGAGCGATCCCTTTGGCCGGCCTAGCGGCCCAGCAGCTTGAGCGGATTGTAGTAGTGGCGCGCCGGCGTGCGGATGATGAAGTGAACGTGTGGCCCGGTCGAATGGCCGGTGGAGCCCATGTAGCCGATCACCTGCCCGCGCCGCACGTATTGGCCCACGCGCACGGGCGGCCGGCGCATTTGGTGGCCGTAGACCGTGACATAGCCGTTGTGGTGGTCAATGATCACTGCGTAGCCGAGGCCGTCGGTGCGCCAACCGGCCCAGACCACTTCGCCGGAGTCGGCGGCGTGCAAGGGGGTGCCACGGGGGGCGGCAATGTCAATGCCGTCGTGGCGCTTGCTGAAGCCCTGCGTGAGGCGGCCGGCGGCGGGCCAGATGAAGTGGCCGGTGCCGATGCGATAGGAAATCGATCCTTTGCTGATCGCAGGCGCAATCTTGGCGACGGGGGCCGCACCCACCTTCGCCACGACTTTCACCGGCACTGCCGCGACCGGGCGTGCCCCGCCCCGCGACGTAACGGTGCTGCGGCTGGTGGGCGTGGGCGTGGCTTGGGGGGCGGGGGCGGACAGGGCGGCGGCACTGGCGTGGTGGGGCTGGGCGAGCCATAGCCCGGCGCAGCAGGTGAGAACTAGCAGCCATAGGGTGAGACGCAGGGGACGACCGAGTGTTGGGGGGATATGTGCGGTTGTTGGCACAGAATGCTCCTTTCCTAAGCGGGGTCATCATAGCCGATCCCTCTCCGGCTGTCAAGCGGTGGCTCCCCCGCGCAGGCCGTCCCCGAATACGGAACGAATACCCGAATAGAGTAGCCTGCACCCGCCACTTGGCCGGCGGGCCGTCGGCGGTGGCCCCAGCCGCCGATCCGCCCAGCGGTGTCCCCCATTCGGGTATTCGTTCCGTATTCGGGGACGGCCTGCGCGGAGGCGGGCGGGGTCAGAGTTCGGCGAGGGCGGGATTGGGAATGCGGGCCGCGAAGTCTACCCAGATGCGGGGGTCGTGGCGGCAATCGAACTGCCGGCAGACGGTGGGCCGTTGCTCGTAGATGGTACAACGTAATGTGGTCGGCTCATTGTGGGTACAATAGCCATCGGCGCGTTGCGCGTTGAGGTAGGGCCGGCTGTAGTCCCAACGTACCACGCCTTCGTCGAGATCCTGGCGGGTGAGGAGAAAGTGCAAGCGGCAACACGCACCTTTGCAGAGGTGATAGCGGGCGGCACAGTCAATCTCGGCGGTTGTATACTGGGTGCCATATTTGTCGGGCTTGTCGCCGATCAGCACGCGCACGCCATAGCGCGTGTGTTGGTCGGCCAGCATTGCACGGGCGGCGGCGCTCCTTGAACGCTTCGAGATCGATCACGCCTTGTGCGGCCAGCAGTTCGGTGAGGGCCATGACGGCGGCGCTGGTGTCGAGGGCGGCATCTTGGGCGATAGTTGCCATCAGGTTGGTGAAGGCAGGGCGGCGGCCACGCTGTCCGACGGAGCCGGGACGGGGGTATCCGGCGCTGTGGGGGCGGGGGATCGGGGCGGCGGGACGGGAGTTTCCATAAGGCGACCTCGCTAGGTGCAGGCCGGCGGGGGGCGGCAATCCCCCCTGCGTCATACTCCGTTTACTCCATGTGATTATAGAAGCCCCGGTGTGCGACTGTCAATAGGGCAACGGCGGACCTAACCCCCCAACCCCCTTCCCTACGAAGGAAGGGGGAGCCGATGCAGAGTTGGTCGTCGCGGTCGGAACCGAGCATCGTCCGTTTAGCTCCCCTCTCCCTTCAGGAGAGGGGTTGGGGGTGAGGTCGGGCGCGCGTGGTTGCTTTTAGCGGGGGCAGTTCGTATAATTAGAGGCTAGGCCGGACGCAATGCGATCCGGCCCGTGTTAGCTATAAGGAGTTTGGATGGCTGATCAACAAACGCTGCCCCGCGCCCACGCCACGACGATTGTCGCGGTGCGGAAGGGGGGGCAGGTGGCGATGGCCGGCGACGGCCAAGTGACCATTGGCGATGTCGTGTTGAAGCACACGGCGCGCAAAATCCGCCCGCTCTACGAAGACCGAGTGTTGGCCGGCTTCGCCGGCGCGGTGGCGGATGCACTCACCCTGTTCGAGAAATTTGAAGCGCAACTGGAACGCTATCGCGGCAATCTCCGCAAGGCGGCGGTCGAACTGACCAAAGAGTGGCGCACCGACCGCTATCTGCGCCGGTTGGAAGCGCAGTTGATCGTGGCCGACAGTGAGTTTCTGTTGCTGCTGTCTGGCGAAGGCGATGTGATCGAACCCGACGAGGGCATTATCGCTATCGGCACGGGCGGACCGTATGCGTTGGCAGCCGGCATGGCCCTGCTCGCGCACACCGAGATGGATGCGGCGACGGTGGCGCGCACCGCCATGGGTGTGGCGGCGCGCATCTGCATCTACACGAACGACTCGATCATTGTGCATACCATTGACCCCGCCGGGGTGCATGAAGAGGATGCAGCGCCCGACCCGACACCCGGCGATGTGGCCGACGCGGCGCACGCGGCCACTGCGGATGCGAGCGCGCCGCCGGATGTGATCATGACGGACGATTCTGCCCCAACTGCCGATGCCGCCCCCAAGCGGCGCGCGCGGCGGCCCCCCACCCCGCCCGCCAACCCGGCGTAACACCCGACAAAATACATACCCTACCCTAGAGGCATTGCTGTGGAACAACTGACTCCGCGACAGATTGTTGTCGAATTGGATAAATATATTATCGGCCAAAGCGAGGCCAAGCGGGCCGTCGCTATCGCGCTGCGGAATCGCTACCGTCGCCGCCAACTACCGGCGGAAATGCGCGACGAAGTGACCCCCAAGAACATCCTGATGATCGGGCCGACCGGCGTGGGCAAGACTGAGATCGCCCGCCGCGTGGCGAAGCTGGTAGACGCGCCGTTCATCAAGGTCGAGGCCACCAAGTTCACCGAAGTGGGCTATGTGGGGCGCGATGTCGAGTCGATCATCCGCGACTTGGCCGAGGCGGCGGTGCGCCTGGTGCATGATGAGAAGATGAGCGAGGTACAGGCCCGCGCCGGCACGCAGGCCACTGAGCGCATTGTCAACCTGCTGGTGGACCAGCGGCTGCGCGCGCAGGCCAAGCACAAGGGGGCCGGCGCGGTGCCGGTGGTGGCGCTTGCCGAGGCCACGCGCCAAGTGGGCGGCGAGGCGACGGTGGGTGACGAACCCGCCGCCGTTGTGCCCGCGCCGGTCGCCGCCGCGCGCTCCGGTGCGCCGATCAATGATCGGACACGCCGCCGCCAATACGGCCGCATTGCCCGCCAACTGGCGGCCCAGCAGTTGGAAGAAGAGCAGGTAGACATCGAGATCGAGAGCGACAACCCGTTCGGCCCGGTGGGCGGCGTGTTGGAGTTTGTGCCGGGCATGAGTTCGGACGAGATGACGGCCAGCTTCCAGGACTTTCTGGACAACTTTCCGCAAAGCCCACGGCGTTCGCGCCGCGTGTCGGTCAAAGAGGCGCGCCGCATCCTGACCGAGGAGGAGGCGCATAAGCTGATTGACCCCGACAGCGTGGTGGAGACGGCGCTGCAACGGGTGCAGGAAAACGGCGTGGTGTTTATTGACGAGATCGATAAAATCACCGCCCCGGCCGTGGAGACGGGCGCTGATGTGTCGGGCGAGGGGGTGCAGCGCGATCTGCTGCCCATCGTCGAAGGCTCCACGGTGCCCACGCGCTACGGCCCGGTCAAGACGGACCACATCCTGTTTATCGCCGCCGGCGCGTTCCACGGGTCGCGCCCGTCGGACCTGATCCCGGAGTTGCAGGGCCGCTTCCCGCTGCGGGTCGAACTGGGCGCTCTGAGCCAGGAGGATCTGGAGGCGATCTTGACGCAGCCGGAGAATGCGCTGACGAAGCAGTATCAGGCGCTGCTGGCGACCGAAGAGGTGGCGATCCACTTCACGCCCGATGCGCTGCACGCCATTGCGGAAACGGCGGCGGTGGTCAATGAGCGCACGGAAGACATTGGGGCGCGCCGCCTGCACACGATCATGGAGCAGGTGCTGGAAGAGCTGTCGTTCGAGGCGGACAGCCGGCGCGGCGAGTCGATCAGCATTGACGGCCCCTTCGTCACGGCGCGCCTGGAGGGGCTGATCGAGGACGAAGACCTGAGCCGCTTCATCCTCTGATTCCTTGATCCGACGACTCTTTTGATCCGCGAAGGGCCGCGAAGAACGACGAAGACGAATTGATCCGCGAAGGGCCGCGAAGACACG
>JALYUO010000654.1 GCA_030853735.1 Chloroflexota bacterium | reverse complement strand
TTCCTCTGTAGGGAAGGGGGTCGGGGGGTTAGGTCCGGCGGGCGGGGGGTTAGGTCCGGCGGGCGGGCCACTGTTCAGCAGTTCATCTACCCAGGCGGGCCGGGCGGTGCTGGGTGGGGCGGTCGCGGCGGCCATGCGCGGCGGGGCGACGGCGGGCGGTTGCGTGGGCACCATGATCGGTGTGTCGTGGGCCCGATGCGGCGGCATGGCCGTCAGGTCCGCGAGGGGCTGGGGACGGCCAAAGGTGCCGCGTTGGGCCACCGTCTCGCGCTCCTCGGCACTGCGCGGAAAGAAGCGCCGGAACAGGCTGTTGACCAGTTGGGTATAGCCTTGCATGGTCAGGCTGTTCAGTTCGGGGTGCCGCCCCGCCGCGATCCCTTCGCGCAGATGCGTCATCTGGCTGAGGAAGATGCACGCCTCGCGTTCCACGCCATAGCGGGCATCCAGGTACATCACCAAGTCTTGCCACGTCACCTGCTGGGGGTCGGTCACGCGCGTCGGCGGTGCGCCGTCGCGGATCAGACACCAGCGCAGCAGCAATTCGAGTCCGTCATGATAGTGGGCCACCGCCTGCTCGGCGGCCTGGGCCTGATAGTACCGTTGCCCTTGCCGATACTTCTGTTCGGCCTCCCGCAGTAACTGATCGATCATCGCGGCTTCTCCTTCTAGCCAACAGTAAGGTAAGCGTAAGCGTGTGGCCCAGCATAGCATACCCCGGCGCGACCGTCAATAGCGCGCCGGGCGGGTCCAGGAGCTATTCATTGTCCTGACGTGGATTATTGCATTAGCAATCACACAACAAATCCCGTCATTCTTCGCTGCGCTCAGAATCCGGCCCCGCCGAGATGGAGGGGTAGGGTAACTCCTGGGGCTAGGTGGCACTAGGGCCGGATTCTTCGCTGCGCTCAGAATGACAGGACTCCTGACAATGAATAGCTCCTGCGGGCGGGTCAGGGCTTATGCGTTTTCGCTGGATTTGGCAACACCGGGACTGTGGGAGCGGCCTCCTGGCCGCGATAGGCTACCCTTACCCCGATCTATGCGCCGGCGACCCAACCTGCAGGGTAAGGGTAGCCTATCGCGGCCAGGAGGCCGCTCCCACAGTCCGTCGGCACATAAATCTGAGCACGCATAAGCCCTGCCGGGCGGGGCGGCGGTATGCAACGTGCTGGGAGCAGGTGACGTGAGAGTTCTGAGTTCTGAGTTCTGAATTATTGACGGGAGATCGACGACTGACGACCGCCGACTGACGACCAGCGACCGCCGACCAGCGACTGACGATCAGCGACCAGCGACCGACGACTAGGGAGGACAAGTATGGATGGGAACAAGGGCGCGACGGGGACACCAACGGGGGTACACGCGCACATTTTTCGTGAGTATGACATTCGTGGCTTGGTGGACACCGATCTGAATGGGCCGGTGCTGGAAGCAATTGGCATGGCCTACGGCACTTGGCTCTATGAGCAGGATGGCGGCACGACGGCCGGCGGTAAGCGTAAGCGCGTGGCGGTGGGCCGCGATGTGCGGCTGTCGTCGCGCCGCTTTGCCGAGTCGCTGATCGTGGGCCTGCGGCGGGCGGGCTGCGATGTGATCAATGTGGGCGAGGTGCCCACGCCGGTGCTGTATTTCGCGGTCGGCCATTTTGACACCGACGGCGGCATCGAAGTCACCGCCAGCCACAATCCGCCGGAGTTCAACGGCCTCAAAATGCGAAAGCGCCTGGGCGGCCTGAACGCGCCCCTGGCTTCGCCCGAAGTGCAAGCCGTCGGCCAGCTGGCCGTCAGCGGCGCGTTCCGCCACGCCGCAGCCGAGGGCGACTACCAGGAACAGGATATGCTGGAAATCTACAAGCAGTATATCGTGGACACCGTAAAACCGGCGCGCAAGCTGCGGGCGGTGATTGACGCGGGCAACGGCGCGTGCGGTCCGACGGCGGTGGACCTCTACACGCGCATGGGCGTGGAGGTTATCCCCCTGTTTATTGAGCCGGACGGCGCGTTCCCTAACCATATGCCCAACCCGCTCAAAGAAGAGAACATGGTGGACTTGCAAGCCAAAGTGCGCGAGACGGGAGCCGACATCGGCATCGGTCTGGACGGCGACGGTGACCGCCTGGGCGTGGTGGATAACGCGGGCAACATCCTGTGGCCGGATCAGTACATGGTGCTGCTGGCGCGCGAGGTGCTGGCCCAGCGGCCCACGCCGATCATCTTCGACGTGAAATGCTCGCGCGGGCTGATCGAGGACATCGCCAAGCACGGCGGCGAACCGCTGATGTGGCGCACCGGCTACACCAACATCTTCGCCAAGCGCCTGGAAACCGGCGCGGCCTTCGCGGGCGAGTACAGCGGCCATATGTTCTTCGATGATCCGCGCCTGGATTTTGACGATGGGATGTATGCCGGGGCGCGCCTGTTGCGGGCGCTGGGCGGCGATGCGCGCCCGATCAGCGAACGCTTTGCCGATGTCAAAAAGTATTACAACACGCCCGAAGGCCGCATTGACGTGGCCGAAGCGCACAAGTTCCGCATCATCCGCACGCTGGTGGAGCAGTTCCAGCGCGACTATCAGGTGACGACACTGGACGGCGCACGGGTCGAGTTCCCCGACGGCTGGTTCCTGATCCGCGCCAGCAACACCGAGCCGTCGCTGACCACGCGCTTCGAGGCCGAAACGCCCGCACGCCTCGCCGCGATCCAGGGCATTCTGCGCGACGCGCTGGCCCAGTTCCCGGAGGTGCAGGTCAACTTTTAGCGACTGTGCGGGGCGGAGCCTCCTCCCACTATTCCGCGGTTTGCGATGAGACAACACCGAAGGTGGACACAGTGGAAAGCAACTAGATCAACAGGATTATGCTAGATCATTAGCCGGAATTACTATAGCACGGGGCGTATCAAGTTGCTGTTAAGGTGGTGTGCTATTGCACGATCAGCGCACCTAGTGCGTCCAACCACGGTGTATGCGCCGGCACGCCCGTGGTCCCGGCTGGTTGTTCCTGGCTGACCCGCACGATCCAGAGACGGCCCTGCGCCTCGACCACCCACTCGACGATCAGCGTGGGCTTGAGAGTCGTGCTATCGAGGGGCAGGGGGACCAGACTAACCTCACTCGGCACCGCCTGCCCGAACAGGGTCGCTATGGGGCCGGGCTGGGGCTGGCCTGCTTGGGCGACTCGCACGTCGTGGAGTGCCGTCCGATAGACCGTCGCCCCCCCGGCCTGGGCCACCGGCAGCGCTTCGGTCCCCGGCTTGCGGCCAAAGACCACGGCCGTGACCCCGAATTCGCGGTAGGGCTGCCCGGCCTCTGAGGTTGCCACCTGAACGGCATTATCCGGGGCTGGCGTGGCAAAGGTCGGCGCGGGCAGGAACGGTGACCGTATCTGCACGGGTATGCCGTCCAGGGTAAACGCCGCCTGCTGTAGCGGCAGCGCAGCGGAG
>JALYUO010000645.1 GCA_030853735.1 Chloroflexota bacterium | reverse complement strand
GGTTGCGGCAGGGCGGCGCGGGGCAGCAGATCGGCGCGGCGGTTGCGGCGGGCGGGCAAACTCGGTGTCTTTGCTCGGCGCAGGCACGCGATAGTCGAAACCGGGCAGTTGGCGGCGAGCCACCGGTGCGCCCAGTACGCGCTCAATGGCGCGCACCATCATCGTATCCTCGTCGGTGATCAAGGTGAACGCCTCGCCGGTGCGAAGCGCGCGCCCGGTGCGCCCGATGCGGTGGGTATAGGCTTCGGCGGTGTCGGGAATATCGTAGTTGATGACGTGCGAGATTTGCGTCACATCAATGCCGCGCGCCGCAATGTCGGTGGCGACCAGGATCTGGTGGGTGCCGTCGCGGAAGCCGTCGAGCGCGGCCTGGCGGCGCGCCTGGGCCAAGTTGCCCTGCAACGACGCGGCGCGATAGCCCGCCTTTTGCAACTGCTCGCCGACGCGGCGGGCGCGGTGCTTGGTGCGCGTGAAGACTAAGACCGACTCGGTGTTGGTCTGCTCCAACAGCGCCAGCAGCAGTGGTGTTTTGAGGTGCGGCGCGACCGGATAGAGCGCGTGGGCGACCGTCGCCACGGGCACTGTCTGGCCCACTTGCACCGTCACCGGGTCGTGCAACACTTCATGCGCCAGGTGGCGAATGTCGGGCGGCATGGTGGCGGAGAAGAGCAAGGTCTGTCGTTTGGCCGGCACATAGGCCAGGATTTTGCGGATGTCGGGCAGGAAGCCGCGATCAAACATCTGATCGGCCTCGTCCAGCACCAGCACTTCTACCCCGCTCAGGCTCACGCCGCGCTCGTTCAGATGGTCCAGCAGCCGCCCCGGACAGGCGACGATGATCTCGGCCCCGTCGCGCAGGGCGCGCAGTTGCGGCGTTTTGCCCACGCCACCATAAATTGCCACGCTGCGGATGCCGGTGTTCGCGCCCAGCACGCCGATAGCATCATGCAACTGCTCGGCCAGTTCGCGCGTCGGCGCGAGGATCAGCACCCGCACGCGACCGCGCGGCCCCGGCAGCAGTTGCTGTAAGATCGGCAGCACAAAGGCGGCAGTCTTGCCGGTGCCGGTATTGGCGAGGCCCAGCAGGTCGCGCCCCGCCAGGATCGGCGGAATCGCCTGTTGCTGGATCGGGGTGGGCACCTGGTAGCCGACAGCCCGCACTGCGGCGGCAATGCGCGGGTCAAAGGGAAACATATCAAAATTCACAAGAAATCCTTTACAAGATATATCAATGCGACGGAATACGGTTAAATCTGTGAGTAAGTAGCTGCCCGCATTGATGGCCTAAAGGTATACGTAGCGGAGGACCCAACAGTTCTCTTTACGGGGGGGTGAGGTCGCTCCCCGCACCGGCCCCTAGCGTTTGCAGACGTGCAGGCTCCACACCGCGACCCCACGCTGCGCCCAGGCCCGCCCATAGCGCGACTCGCCGGCGGAGTTGTGTGCTGCGCCGGAGGGGGCGGCGACAAAGCGCGCATCGGCGGCCGTCTCGGCTTGCATTCGCGCGAATAGCTCCGGCACGTCGGTCATGAGGCTCAGTTCGCCACCGGGTTCGAGCGCGACATGAACCTGATCACGGAAGGCGGCGGTGAACAGTTGGTGCTTGCGCTGCTTGGGCCGGCGGCAGGGGTCGGGGAAGTGCAGGTACACAGCGCGCAAGGTGCCCGGCTGGAGCAACGGGTAGATGCCTTGCACCCGCGCCCAGAGGAACTTGATGTTGCCTAGCCCGCGCGCCCGCGCCGCCGCCACCGCCGCGTGTAGCGATTTCAGCGAGGGATCTACGCCGACAAAATATGCGTCCGGCGCGGTGGTGGCCTGCCCGATTAGCCATTCGCCGGTGCCACAGCCCACTTCCAGATGTAGCGGCCCGGCGGCCCCAAACAGCCCCCGCGCCGTCACCGGCGGAAACACGCCGGTCTGCTCATAGAGCGCCGGGCCATGCCAGGCCCGCAGATACTGGGCGGCGGTGGCCGCGTCGGGCACGGGCGGGCGCAGGAAGCGGATGGCGAACACGCGGCGCGGCATCAGCATCGCCTCATGGGCCGGCCGTTTCGCCGGAGCGGTCCAGGCTAGAGATACGTGGCATGGGCGAGACCTTTCTCCCTCGTAAGCAAGAGGACGCACGTCCCTCTATTATACCAAATTGCCCGGCACGCCACTTGCTCCACGCCGGAGTTAGATGCGACTCAGAGTTTAGCCCGCAGCCCACCGACCTAACCCCCCAACCCCCTTCCCTACAAAGGAAGGGGGAGTATACGCAGAAATGGGCGCTTTTTCCAGCAAACATCGGCTCAGGATCGTCTAGCTCCCCCTTCCTTTGTAGGGAAGGGGGTTGGGGGG
>JALYUO010000634.1 GCA_030853735.1 Chloroflexota bacterium | reverse complement strand
ACGGCAGCAGCAAGACGGCTCCGATCAGCACCGCAAAGATCGCCCCGGTCAGGATCGCGGCGAGCAGCCCCAGCGACAGGCCGCCGCGCCGGGCGGGTTGCTGGGCTTTGAGGCGGCGCACATCGGTGGCCGGCGCGTCCGGCAGCACCACCTCTTGCCACTGGCCCCGCGCACAGACCCAACCCGCGTCAATACGCGCCAACAGCCCGCGCACGAAGGCAGCACGCTGATCGCGGTCCAGCGGCTGGGTGCCCAGTTGGTCACGCTGGGCGGTGGTGACGGCGGCGGCAAACTCGCGCTCCTCGGCGGATTGGGGGGTCGCCGCCTGCTCGTCGCCGGCCTCCAGGCGGGCCAGGGCCGCCGTGACATAAGCGTGCAGGCGCAGGCGCTTGGCATTGAGCAGGACCACCAGCCGGTCGCCCACATAGTCTAGTTCCGCACCGGGATCGGCGGGCGGGGGGGTGCGTCCCGCGAGGCGGGCCAGCAGGGCGGCGCCCCGGCGGGGGGGCGGGGGGGTCGTCATGAGTGATCCTCCGGTTGGGGTAGGGCTAAACCCAACATTCGTGCAACGAGGGGCAAGGTAACATGACAGTAGTAGCCTCAAGTTTGAAGGGTCTCGCCTTTGTGTAATCCCTCCATAAAGTTCCTACTTGCTATTTAGTGTTGGTACTTCGGTCTTTTCCGCCTGTCCTAGGCCGCCGGTTGCGCTTTGCCCAGACACGGTGTATACTCGGCAGCAGCGGAGAAGTACCGCC
Organism: Chloroflexota bacterium; assembly: GCA_030853735.1. Taxonomy (GTDB): domain Bacteria; phylum Chloroflexota; class Chloroflexia; order QHBQ01; family JAICKM01; genus JAICKM01. The sequence continues at coordinate 13,282 of JALYUO010000634.1, read as the reverse complement.
ACCGCGTATTCGCGGCACTTTCCGAGCCTGCTATTTGCCTCCGTATTGCGCCGCTGGGAGTGCCGCCCGCATGAAACGCAACTGGAGCACCGATGAACTGATCGAGTGCTGGACCCTACTGCCGCTGGAAGTGGCCCTACTCGACCACAAAATTGGCCCCACCCGTCTCGGCTTTGCCCTGCTCTTCAAGTTTTTCCAACAGGAGGCCCGCTTTCCTAGCACCAAGCAGGAGATCCCGCGTCTCGTGGTCGCCTATGTCGCCAAACAGGTGGGAGTCAATCCCCACGATTATCTGCAATACGATTGGCAAGGCCGAGCCGTCAAGTACCACCGTGCCCAGATCCGCGCGTTCTTTGGCTTCCGCGAAGCCACGCTCGCCGACGAAGAAGCCCTATGCACTTGGCTGGGCGACCGCGTGCTGGCCCACGAACAAGATCCGACTCATCTAGCAGTACTGCTAGCCGGCCGGCTGCGCGATCAGCAGATCGAGCCACCGACCCCCGACCAGATCGCGCGCCTAATCCGCACCGCGTTGCACAGCTATGAAGAGACGCTATTTGCCCGTATTGCGGGCCGTCTGTCCGACGCAACTAAGCAACAGTTGCAAGCCATTCTGGCGGCCACTCCCACCGCCGCCCTCAGCGTCGAAGCCGCCAATACCGAGGACGACGCGGCGCGCCCTTTCTGGCTGGAGCTCCGCCATGATCCCGGCCGCCCCAGCCTCGACGCGGCGCTCGGCGAAATCGCCAAGCTCGCCCGTCTGCGCCAACTCGAGCTGCCGCCCGATTTATTCGCCGGCCTGGCCCCCAAGGTGGTGGCCGGCTACCGCCAGCGGGCCGTTGTCGAGGAACTCTATGAACTTCGTCGCCACCCGGAGGCCATTCGTTATACCCTGACCGCCGCCTATTGCCACCTACGCCGCCAGGAAATCAGTGACAACCTGGTGGATTTGCTGCTGGATATCGTGCATACTATCGGCGCGCGGGCCGAGAAAAAAGTAACTCAGCAACTGCTGGCCGACTACCAAAAAGTCACCGGCAAACAGACCCTCTTCGCCCGTTTGGCCGCGGCACTCGTCGCCACCCCGGAGGGCAAAGTCAAAGATGTCGCCTTTCCGGTCGTTAGCGAGGATACGCTGCGGAAAGTGGTCGAGGAGTTCAAGGCCACCCGCACTTTCCAGCAAGAGGTCCAGTTGCGGATGCGTAACTCTTATGGCAATCACTATCGGCGCATGGTGCCGCGCATTCTGGAAGTACTCGAATTTCGCTCCAACAACGAGGTGCATCGCCCGGTGATCGCGGCCTTGGCCTTGATTAAGAAATACGCGGCCAGCAGTGTGCAGCATTACCCCCGGCGGGAAACGGTGCCGATTGCCGGCGTGATCCGGCCGCTCTGGCGGCCAATTGTCGTAGGCGAGGATACGCACGGCCACCCCCGCCTAAATCGCATCAACTACGAGCTGTGCGTACTGGAAACGCTGCGCGAGCAAATGCGCTGCAAGGAGATCTGGGTCGTCGGGGCTAATCGCTACCGCAACCCCGAAGAGGATTTACCGGGCGATTTCGAGGGGCAGCGCCCCGCCTATTATGCCGCGCTGGGCCAGCCGCTCGATGTGGAAACCTTTATCCGCGACCTGCAACAGCAGATGAGCCGGGAATTGGCGGAACTGGATCGCACGCTGCCGACGAATCCGAAGGTCCGGCTGCTCAACAAAGGGGGTGGCTGGATCTCCGTTACGCCGCTCGAACCGCAGCCGGAACCGCGCCAGTTGGCCCAGCTCAAGGGCGCAGTCTTCGCCCGCTGGCCGATGACGAACCTGCTGGATATTCTGAAAGAGGCCGATCTGCGCGTCGGCTTCACCGACCATTTCCATAGCGCCACCGGGCGGGAGCATCTCGATCGGGCGACGGTGCAGAAGCGCCTATTGCTCTGCCTATATGCGCTGGGCACCAACACCGGCCTCAAGCGCGTCAGCGCCGGGGACCACGGCGAAGTGTATAAGGATCTACAGTATCTGCGCCGGCGCTATATTGACCGGGAGCAGTTGCGGGCGGCGAACGCGGCGGTAGCGAACGCGATCTTTGCCACCCGCCTGCCGCAGATCTGGGGCGAGGGCACCACCGCCTGTGTCTCAGACTCCAAAAAGTTTGGCGCGTACGACCAGAATCTGCTGACCGAGTGGCACGTGCGCTATCGCGGACCCGGAATTATGGTCTACTGGTCGCTAGAGAAAAACGCGGTCTGCATCTACTCGCAGCTCAAAAGCTGCTCCTCATCCGAAGTGGCGGCGATGCTCGAAGGGTTGCTGCGCCACTGCACGACGATGAGCGCGGAGAAAAACTATGTGGACACGCACGGCCAGAGCGAGATCGGCTTTGCCTTCTGTAAATTATTGAACTTCGATCTCTTGCCGCGCCTGAAAGGCATCCATGCCCAGCGGCTGTATCGGCCGGAAACCGGCCAACCGGACGCGTACCCCCATCTGCAACTCATTCTCACCCGACCGATCAACTGGGATCTAATCCGTCAGCAGTACGACCAGATGGTGAAGTATGCGACCGCGTTGCGCCTGGGTACGGCGGAAACCGAGGCCATTCTGCAACGCTTCACGCGCAGCAATCTGCAGCACCCGACCTACCGGGCGCTGGCCGAACTGGGCAAGGCGGTCAAGACGATCTTCCTCTGCCGCTATTTGCGCTCCGAAGCCTTGCGCCAGGAAATCCACGAGGGCTTGAACGTGGTGGAAAATTGGAACAGCGCCAATGGCTTCATTTTCTACGGCAAAGGCGGGGAGCTGGCGACGAACAACCGGGCGGATCAGGAGTTGGGGCTGCTGGCGCTGCACTTGGTGCAGAATTGCCTCGTCTATATCAATACCCTGATGCTCCAGGAGGTGCTGCGTGAACCCGGCTGGCTGGAGCGGATGAAAGCGGCGGATATGCGGGCGCTGACCCCGTTGATCTACAGCCATGTCAATCCCTACGGGATTTTCCGGCTCAATATGGCGGACCGGCTGCCGCTGCGCGATGTGGCGGCATGAGCGCGCGCCGCACATCCGCGCGCAAAAAGGCGCGCGAACTCGCCAAGTATCTGCGCGGCGAACAGCCGGACTACAGCTATATGAAGGAGCTATTCCGCCACTTGCGTGAGGAGTTGGCGGTGTCCACCAGCAGGGTGGTGCTGCCCAGATGGTCGCCCACCAGCCGGTACTGTCCGTTGCCACTCGGCCAGCCCGCGCGCCGCAGCCCCACGCCTTTGCCGCCGAAGCTGTAGTAATTGATCGACCCACTGCCCAGTTGCTCTTCGTACAGTCCGCCGATGTAGAGGGTGCGACGGGTGGTGCCGCCGGCGGTGACACTGGTGAGCAGGCGCTGGCCGTTGGCATCATAGATGTACGCGCTGACCGTGCTGCCGGCGCTGACGCTGCTCAGGCGGCCTTCGGGGTCAAAGGTGCGGCTTTGGCCGGCACTGGTACTCACTTGGCTGCCATTGGCATCGTAGGTGTAGCTGACCCCGTTGTAGTTGGCGGGCGCATCTTTGTGGGCGAGGTCGCTGTAGGTGTAGGGACGGGCTATGCCGGTGATAGGTGCTGCACGTCCCCGTCGCATATCTCGTAGACCTACGCTTGGAGGTGTTCCAGCATAGTCGCCATGTAGACTGTGTTCTAGGCGATCAGCGCATTTGTTACCAGACTCAAGCAACGCGCCTGGTTAGGGTAGACCGCTTGGTGGTGCCGCCTGAACTGCCCAGGCAGGCACAAAAGCGGCGGATATGGCCCCGTTAGGTGCTACAAACGTTAGCAGCAAGCGATTGGCGGGCTAGCGAAATGATATAGGCAGTGGGCGGCGCACCGTCATTAGCGATAGGATCGGCTGGCATGGCAGAATCCTTTGTGTAATCAGCAAGGGATTAAGCTGCGGGCGACAAAGGAGCGGATCTTGGTATCCACATTATAACACAGGTAGGAGACCTATATACCGCTTTCTTATGAAGAGCTACGGAATAGACAGGGTGGCTTAGATTGCTTGTAGTTGGGGTAAACAAAAACTATTCGCTCGTTGGCATTGGTGGGATGGAGGGAATTACTATTGAGTCGAATGGAAGTTCTTGAGCATCAATGGTGACAAGCGTACCCTGATTAAGCAAATCCATAAAAGTCAATTTCAACTGCTTGCGATCTAGTCCGGCAGGGCTATTAATGAAAGGTCCGTTTTGTTTATTCGCGCCTAAATCAGTAATCCATCCGATGTTAGGTAGTTTCTCTTGGTAATACGCAGTTACTGTCGCTACATCCTGCTTGGTTTGATAAACAATCCGAAGCGAGCGGTGGCCGCCGCTTCCCGCATCCGATTTCTCTTGAATACGCGCGTTCGGATACATTGGTATCTGATCCAATTGTGGATCCTTGTATAACTCAATAATCTTGTCATTAGGTTTATGATTATTTCGCTCTATCATTGCTATTACGTCCCATTCTACAACAGAATCGTTACTGTGCCACGTATAGATCTGTCTTAATTCCATTTCTGGGAGGTTTGTGTCTCCTCCAACCCGCAGCCACCCGTATTGTGGCAGATGCTGGCTATAGAAGGCGAATACTTGCTCTGCTGGGTCCGTTGTATGGATTATAAAAGATTCTTCCACTGGGGAATCTCCACTTGTTACTCGCCGTTCTGTTGTAGGGTATTCTGGGAAAATATCTGGCTTAGGGACAATATACGAGTGGAGAAACTGAATGTTTGGCTCCTGGGTAGGCGTGGTGAGCAGCCCTTGACTGGGACTACTTGGTGTCATATCACCTGTTGAGCCAGTAAGTGTCTGTTGGCACCCACTCAGGATGACCAAGCATATAATATACACAAGTATCAGGACTTTAGTTTTCATCGGTAACCTCTACGGTATCAGGAGCTATAACCAGCTATTAACCTAACGGTTGTGCAATGATCGTCCGGATCCCCAACATCGTCCATTGCAAAAAAGCGTCTGTATGCTATTAATTGTACCCTCTGCACATTCCTCCGTAGCATGCCCAATCAGTGAGCACGTCTTGTACATACCAATCTCTGGCACGAGAGGGAAAGAAATTTCCTCTCCTAACACCATGGTCATCAGTAGCTCTAAAACCTGGATAAACCAGAGCTGCTACCGCTTCCGCAGCATTCTCGTCTGGGATATTATAATCAGAGGCATCTGGAAATCGACCCAAATTACGCGCCGACTCTAGCCCCTTTGATAGTGGGGGTATATTAGTATTCCTCCAACGTCGGATATCCAATCCATGACCAAGCTCATGGATGAATGCGAATTTGTAAAAGTCCCTCAGAGTTAAGGTTGAGTCGTGTTGGGATGTACTATAAAATTCCCTAATTTCTCTTGAATCTAATAACATATTATCGTTAGTAACTGAGCCACTGTTAGTTTTTCTTACCTCTAGTGCGCCTTGTCCATTTGTTATAAGTTGACGCATTTGTGCTAGACCTAATGGATCTCCGGGTCGTGCGCCCTGATTCAGACGGCTTTGTAGATCTTGCAAGGCTTCATAGATCCATTGGAGTTCCTGAAGACTCCAGCAAAGATCACCACAATCGAAATTTCCAATAATTTGTATCCCGAATTGCTCAATCCGGTTTAGGTATTCTTGTTCTTCCTGACTAGGCGGACCGCTACTTCCACCCCCAGGATGAGGACGCTCGCAATTTACTTCATCAGGACAGGCCGGTATATGCCCACTAGGATCAGTGTGGATCAGCGGGTTATTCAGCACATAGGCATAGCGGTTGCGGCTCTGGGATACCCCTTTAGCCACTCCCATTGTGTCCGCACTGACAAAATACCCCAACGCCGCATCGTAGAACCGTGCCCCATAATACATCAAGCCCGTGTCGCTGTCCAGCCGCTGGCCGGTGAAGCCGACGCTGGTCAGGCTGCTGCCGCCCGCCGTCCACTGGAAGGCGATCTCGCCATAGGGTTTGTGGTACTGGCGCTGGACCACATTGGGCGGGGTGGCGGTGTCCACCAGCAGCGTGGTACTGCCCAGGTGGTCGCCCACCAGCCGGTATTGCCCGTTGCCGCTCGACCAGCCGCTGCGCCGCAACCCCACGCCCTTGCCGCCGAAGCTGTAGTAATTGATCGAGCCATTGCCCAGCTGCTCCTCGTACAGCCCGCCGATATAGAGCGTGCGCTTGGTCGTGCCGCCGGCGGCGACGCTGGTGAGCAGGCGCTGGCCGTTGGCATCGTAGATGTAGGTGCTAACGCTGGTGCCGTCGCTGACGCTGCTCAGGCGACCTTCGGGGTCAAAGGTGCGGCTTTGCCCGGCGCTGGTACTCACCTGGCTGCCGTTGGCATCGTAGGCGTAGGTAGTGCCGTTGTAGTTGGTGGGCGCGTCTTTGGGGGCGAGGTTGCTGTAGGTGTAGGGGCGAGTCGTGCTGCCGACGGTGCGGCTGGTCATGCGGCCCAGCGTATCGAAGCTGTAGCTCTCGTTAAGCGCCAAAGTCGGGGTCGAAACGGCTGTCGAAACCGCCGTGATCAGCCGATCCAGGCCATCATAGCTGAAGACATTAGTAAAGGTCGGGCTATTGTCCCCGCTGGCGCTCTGGGCGACGGACGCGATGTTGCCGTTGGGGGTATAGCCCAGCGTCTCGTTGAGATGGGTGCCCGCCGCCGAGGTGACAGTCAGGTTGGTCAGCCAGCCGCGCTGCGTGGTGGTGTCGTCATAGGTGAAGCTGCTGGTCAGCAGATTGTTGAGGGGCGCGGTGCCGCCTTGGAGCAAGGTCAGCAGCTGCCCACGCTCGTTGTAGGTGGCACCGAAGACCGGCGCAGGGTTGCTGCTCACGTTGCTGGTCAGGCTCGCCGGCAAGCCTGGTCCCTGTGTGTTGTAGCCCAGCGTCACCACCTCCGGGCTGGTCGCCGAATCGGGGTAGGTCAGCGTGCGGGGCCGCCCGCCGATGTCGAAGCTGTAAGTACTGGTATAGACCCGCGTGGTGAAGGTGGTCGTGACCCCTTCTGCTACCATCAGGCCGCGCGGGTCGTAGACATAGCTGTGGCCGTTGGCGTTGCTGCCCTGCCCCTGCAGCGTCACTTCCGCCGCGCGCAACTTGCCCCAGGACTGCGCCCCCAGCGCGTCCCCCAGCGCATCGTCGTAATAATACTTGACATCCGGCGTGTTTGCCCCCTGATGCACCAGCCCATAATATTTGGCGGTCGGGCGGTTCATGCTGTCGTACGCAAACAACACCTGATGATCCGGATAGCCGTTCGGATTGTTGCTATACAGCGAATCCTGCTGGCTGATCAGGTTGCCCGCCAAGTCATAGCCGTAGGCCCACGTCCCCATGTCCGGGTCGTGCATCGTCGCTTTGCGGCCCAGCCCATCATAACTCATCGCGCTGATGACATTGGCCCCGCCTTGATCGCGCGTCACGGCCAAGAGGCGATCGAGCAAGTCGTAGCTGTAGCCGGTGGTGATCCGCACCGGCAGGGTGGGCGTATTAGGTGTCTCCTGCACCGCGTCCAGCCGCCCCAGTGCGTCGGTGTGCTGCCATTTGGGGTAGCCGACCTCATCGCTGCTGCCGACCCAACCGATCCACTGGTAGTCATAGGTCATGCTGGTCCCATCGGGGTTCACGACCTGGCTGGGGCGGCCCAGCCCCTCATAATAGCGAGTTAGCTGGGGCTTGGTCGGATCGGGGAGGCTGTAGGCCGCGTTCAAGGGCACGCTGTAGGGCAGGGTGGCGGTATAGACCTGCCCGGTCATGGTATAGCCGGTGGTTGCCACGATCTGGCTGCTACCGTCGCGCGGGGTCACATCCTCGATCTTCCGGCCCCGCCCGTCGAACCAGCGCCGCGCCCAGGTCGTGGTGCTGCCGGCCCCTGTCAGCTGAGTCAGCGTGATAGCAAAGGGGACGCTGATTGCCGTGGTCGCATTGAGGTCGGGGAAGCTGTAGCGCTCGTTGGGGGTGCTATCGCTGCCGTAGCCTACCGTCCAGGTGCGGGCCGGGCGACCCAGCGCATCATAGCGCCGCTGGGTCACGGTGTGGTTCACATCGGTCAGCACGGTCGGCGCGTCCAACGTATAGTCGTAGGCGGTCTCCGTATGGCTGCCGTTGGGGTAGTCCACCCGCACCGGGAAGGTCTGATAGTAGGAATCGTAGCCCGTTGTCGGCCCGTGGCGCAGCGGATCCAGCGTTTGGGTCGGGTTGCCATAGCTATCGTAGCTGAACTGGGTATCGCTCGACGATTGGCCGGCGGTCATATTGATCTGGGATTGGGTGGTCAGATCGCCATGGCTGCCGAGCTGGCCATAGGGCAGGTGATCATAGAAAAAGCGTTGTTGGGCGAGCAGTGTGCTGGTCCCCTGGTAGGTGCTGACCTGCTGGGGCTTGTTCACGATCCAGGCGGTCGGGTCCGCTAGATAGGTGGTCTGGGTGGTGCGCTCATCGCCGCTCACCGCCAGATCACCTTCGTCCTTCACCGCCGCTTGGTTGCCGTAGCCATCATAATCATAGGTCTTGCGGGTGCGGCGCGCCTGATCCGGTTGGACCGCCCAGCCGCCCAGCGTGGCACTACTCTCCGCGACGACCGGACGGAAGCGGATGGTCATGCTCTCGACATTATTCGCCGCCCCCACTTCCCAGTTACTGCCGTTCAGGAGAGCGGCATCCGTATGGGGTTTGTCCCCGTAGACCGTATCGGATTCGTTATAGACGGTGCGGGTTTCGCTGTAATCGGCGGCATAGGTACGCCATCCAGGGTTAGTAATTGTATTATTTTGGCTGATCTCATGCCTAAACCGCCACGATTGGCCGCTGCGCGTGCCGGGAATGCTGCCGCTATCGGCCGGGTCGCCCGCCTTGACGCTGATATAGTCGCCCTGCGTTTTGTCGTTATAGAGTTCGACCGCGAAGCGCCCATCCAGCCCGCTATGCAACTGGAGCCGATACCAGGTGCCGGTCATCAACGGATTGAAGCGACGGGGGTAGATCGGGGAACTGGGGGCCAGATCGCGGCTGCCGGTCGCCCAGGTCTGGTCGGGCTGTAACAGCCGCCAGACGATACGGGGTTGCAGGACAAAGCTGCCCGCATCGGTGGTGCCGCCCACACTATGGATTTCCAGCCCCCAGTATTCCCCCGGCGTACTCGGATTGGTCATGGTCCAGCGCGCCACGAAGGAGGCCGGGCTGGTCTGGGGTTGGACGAGGAGGCGCAAGCTGACATCGCTGCCATCTCCCACCCCGCCGGTGCGCGTCATGCTGCCGAGGTTGCTGAGGCTGCTGATTTGCCAAGCGGGAGCCCGCTCCGGGGGGGTGCCGATCACCACGTCGCTGGTGGTCCAGAGCGCCGCTTCGGGGGTGCTAGTCGGCGCGGCGGTCAGGGGATCGGTCATGCTCACAGTTTTGCCCGCCTGCACCCGCCACGCTTGGCCCACATTGCCGTCGTCCTGGCTAAAGGCGTGGTCGGTCACCGCGCCCATAGGGTCAATCTGGCGCACCCAGCTGAAGCCGCGGAACTCGGTTTCGGGAGCGTGGAGCGGGTTGTGCCCATTGGCTTCCCCCGACTGGCTGATCGTGTTCAGGGTGGCACCCCGATACTGATAGGAGTAGCGCACATTATGGACAGTGTCCACCGTATCGTCGAGGCCGTCGAGCAGGCGCTTGTCCCGCACTCGGCGGTAGGCGATATTGACATCGGCCCCCGCGCTGTCGTAATAGTAGCGCACCTCCCCGCCGTAGCCGTTTTGGGCGCGGTAGAGATGCCCGGTATCGTAATCGGTAAACCAGTTCAGGGTGGGGTCGGTGGGATCGGGGGTGGGATAGTAGAGGAAGCTCGATGGCGGCACAGTGGTCTGCCCATCGTTGCCGTACATAGCGATTTTGGTCAGCGTCAGATGCACAAAGCCGACCCCCACGTCATTGACTACCCCTTTGAGTTTGATGCTGTAATTCTGGGTGAATCAATAGGACCGCAGCGGGGCGAAGCTGCCGGCCGGTCCCCAAGGGCCGGCGACCTCCTGCCGGCGTTGCACGTCTACCCCGGTCACACAATAATCTTGCACAAAGGTACTGTTGCGGTCGCGCGTCGGGGCATCAGGTGCCAGTCCGGTGGGGTTGCGCTGCGCCACCGTGAAATTGGCCTGGAGTTTATCCCCGCGCGTGTCGGTCGCACCCCAGGTAATCTGGCGTGGATAGATCGACCAGACCGCCGTCGTGCCGGGCGGGCTGTCCACCCGCGTAAATCCACCGCTGCCATTGATTTCATACCAGTAGGCATAAGTCAGCGTGTTGAGATGCACATCGGTGGCGGTATGCAACATCCAGCGGTAGGGCACCTGCACACCATGGGTACCGTCGGAGGTATACACTGGCTGATCAAACACATAATGGGTGCCGCTCTTATCCCACGCCTGCCACGTTTTGTCGGTGGAGTTGTAGGTAATACGGGCAAAGCTCTCTTGGGCGGTATGCCAGGTGCCGTCTGTCCCGAGCGTGAGGTCCCCATTGATTCCGTCGGTCACAATCGAGGGGGTCCAGGCGTGATTGCTGCCGTTATGTTGGGTCGCCGCGATATAGCTGGTGGAGAGCGTCCAGCCCCAGCCGACACTGGACGGCCCTTGCTGGCTGGGATCAACCCGGTCGCCCGCTCCGCTGTTATAACTGAGGCTGACCTTCGGCCCGAAGCCGCCCGGTCCCGCCGGCAGGTTCAGGGGATAATTGACCGCCGCCGTGCCGCTTTGTAGATTGGTTTCAAAGTTGTTGATGGTCGGCAGGTAGTTATTCACCGCATCGAAGCCGTCGCTGAGGGCATACAGACTGAAGTGGGGCGTGCGGGCGACAATCTGGTGGGTTTGCGGCAGCCAGGTGCTGAGGACTTGATCCCAGGTCTGGCTGGTTTCGTTGAAGGTGTAGACGCGGGGGATACCCTGCACCCCGGCGGCCGCTAAGACGGCCGGATCGATGGTCCAGAGGAGCACGGCATCGCGATCAAAGCCGGTCCAGCGCGGGCCGGCCAGCCCCTGAGTCGCGGTGAGTTCCACGGTGGCGGTGAGCGGCAAGCCGTGGCGAGTGGCCCGGGGATTATCGGGCGCAAAATGCGGCTGGGCCAGGGCGACCGCCAGGGTACTCGTCAGCGGCACGACCCCCGGCCGCAACCCCACGGTAAAGCTCCCATCCGCGCTCACCACCCGGCCCCCGGTCACGGGATTGAGCAACGTGGCGGTGAGACTGCCTTGCACCGGTGGTAAGGCAGCGACCTCCGCCAATAAGCCGGCCTGGGCGGCGGCGACGGCTTGGTCCAGATAGTTGGTGTCCGGGGGCAGAGTCTGGGTGGGCGCGGGGGTCGGCACCGGGATGGTGTACGTGGGCGGCGGGCCGGGCGGGGTCGGATCGGCGATCGGAGTCACGGTCGTGGCCGGGGGCGTCAGGGTCGCGGCGGGGGGTGTAACCAAGGTAGTCGGGGAACCCGGCACGCCCGCACTAAAGGTGGGTGCCAGGGGGCTCAGAGTGCTGACGACCAAAGGCGCGAGCAGGCACAGCGTGAGGAGGAGGCCAGACCGCTGGGAGCTGCGGCCGTGCCGGGGCAGGGGGGGACGGGCGGTAGACTGGGAGTGCTGGACAGCACGCAACATGAGGAACTCCTTCGGGCTTGTGTCGCTACCGTTACGCGCCATGTGGGATCAAGGCGCGGGGTCTCAGAATAGTGAATCCTGAGCGAAGTATCATAGCGAGTATAACAGAAAACACAATAAGAGTCAATAGCAAATCAACATAGATTTTTGTCCCAACGTGGAGCATACGTAAAATTAGCAACGGTTATAGAAAATCTCAGTGAACTACCCGGTAGCAAATGTCAGTAATGTATAAAGGCGCGAAACATCCGCAACACACCGGAGCGCGCTGCCCCCGCTTGGGTAGCCGTGTTGTGGCGGACTGGTCCGGGTTCCCCGGCCTCTGGGATCGCATCCTGACCGTACTCCGGACCGCCGCTGCTCTAACTTTATCCAGGGATTACGCAAGGGCGAAAGCCTTCAACCGTGAGGCTACTACTGTCATGTTACCTTGCCCCTCGTTGCACGAATGTTGGGTTTAGCCCTACACATACGTGCAGTGTCGGTGGCAATAACATGAGTCGGTTAGACTCAGGGCAAAAAGCGGTTTGTGTGAGCAGCGACACATAATACATCTGGTTAAGTCTGCTAGAGCAGTAACTGGGTGCCTGAATCACCAAAAAGCAGCGGCGGATACGCCCGATTGTTGAGTCTTTAATGGAAGGTTGTTGCCACCGACACTGCACGTATGTGTAAAGGATCATAAGACGTGGTCTGAACGCCATAGGGTTCGTAAAAGAATAACTTCGGCCATTTCTCAACCCATTCTCTAGGCGGGCCGTCAGCAAGTGAGGGAAGTTATTCTTTTACGAATCCATAGTACCCGGTCTTGAGCTTCCCACACGAGGCGAAGCCGGTATGTGTTTAGCGTCGTGATCAGCCTACCGGAGCGGGAACTAATGCTAGAGGTGTCGCGCCGAATTGCGGCACCTAGCAGTTTGTCGGAGAGATGGCGCTCCGACGGGAATGTGGTACACTGACCCATGAGCCGATTCTTCAAAACCGTGGATTACGAAGCCACCCTCGCTTCCACCGTCCCGGTGCGCGACTGCGTGCCCGACACCCATCTCGCCCGCTTTGTCGCCGATCTGGTGGGCCACCTCGACCTCACGGCCTTTTACGCCCACTATGGCGAGCGCGGCGGCAGCCCCTATGCCCCCGAAGTCCTCTTGAGCCTGTTGTTCTACGGCTATGCCACCGGGGTCTTCTCCTCCCGCAAAATTGCCGCCGCGACCTACGACCAGGTGCCCTTCCGCTTCCTGGCCGGCCATACCCACCCCGACCATGATACCCTCGCCCACTTTCGCGTGACGTTTCTGGATCTGTTGCCGGATATATTCACGCAACTCTTGCTGCTAGCCCAGACGGCGGGCGTGCTGCGCTTGGGCACCATCAGCCTCGACGGCACCAAAATCCACGCCGATGCGTCCAAGAGTAAAGCCGTCAGTTATGCCCGCCTGCTGGCGTTGGAGAGCCACCTGCGCGCCGACGTGGCGAGTTTGCTGGCCCGTGCGGCCCAAGCCGACACGGCGCCCCTGCCGGACGGCTTGGGGGTCGCCGACGAGATCGCCGACCGCCAAGCCCGCCTGGTGCGGCTGGCCGCAGCCAAAGTGGTGTTGGAGGCGCGCGCCGCCGCCCGCGATGCAGCGGCGCAGGCGGCCTACGCGGCGGCCATGCAGGAGC
>JALYUO010000628.1 GCA_030853735.1 Chloroflexota bacterium | reverse complement strand
TTGTGGAAGCGCGCTTCCACGGCCAACGGGCGGCCCAGCGCCCCGGCCGCAATGGCGGCGCGCATGGCGGCGGCGCTGGCCGTGTAGCGATAGCTGTAATCCACCAGCAGCCGGCCCTGGTGTTGCGCGGCCACGGCCAGGATCTGATCGGCTTCCGCGCCGTTCAGCGCGATAGGCTTTTGCAGCAGCGTGGGCAGCCCGCGTTGTAGCGCGGCCGTGGCTTGCGGCAGGTGCAGAAAGGTGGGCGTGCTGATCACCACCGCGTCAAGTGCGGCTTCGTCCAGCATCGCCTCGTAGTCGGCGTAGCGTTGCAGATCGGGAGCCAGCGCCGCCGCCGCGTCTAGGCTGGCGGGCCAGGGATCTTGGATGGCGACCGGCTGAAAATCCGGTCCCAACGCCGTCGCCGCTTGCAGCAACGCCTGCCCCAGATGGCCCACGCCGGCAAAGCCCAGCCGCGTCACGGCAGCACCGCCACTTTGACCACGCCCGGCGCACGGTCGGCGGCCAGCGCGAAGCCGTCGTTGATCGCGTTGAGCGGCACGGTATGGGTGATCAGGCGGTCAGGGGCAATCGCGCCGGCCTCCCACAGGGTCAGCGCCTGACGAATGCCTGCCAGATAGACCTGCGGATCGCGCTCATGCGCGTTGATCACGTCCAACCCCTTCCAGTTCCAGAGTTGCATATTCACCGTGCGCTGCCCATCGGCGTGATAGCCGGCGATCACCAGGCGGCCACGGGTGCCGACCAGATTGGTGGCAATGTCCAGGGTTTCCTGCTTGCCGGTGCATTCGATGACCACCGAGGCCATCTCGTCGCCCAACTGGTCCCAGAGCGCGCCGACCGGCTCCCGCGACTCCAGCGCGATATAGCTGTCCGCGCCGGCTGCGGCGGCCAACGGGCGGCTCGTTTCGTGGCGGGCGACCGCGATCAGCGCCTGGGGCCCCTTCAGGCGGGCGAGTTGCAGGATCAAGCTGCCCATGAAGCCGAGGCCCAGCACCACCACGCGGCTCTGAGGCCCGATGCCCGCCCGTTCGACCACGTTGACTGCACAGCCCAGCGGCTCACCGATCACCAATTGGTCGGCCAGCGCGGCGGGCACGGGCACCGTTTCGGCGGCGGCCATCAGCACATGGCTGGCATAGCCGCCGGTCGCCAGCCCGGTCACATACTGGCCCACTGTGAACCCCCCGGCGCTGCCGGCCTCCACCCAGCCACAGATTTCGTGGCCCGGCGCGCCGGGGAGATAGGGGTATTGCGCCCACGGAAAGCCTTGCCAGACGGGGGTATCCGAGCCGCAGATGCCGCAGGCGCGCACCCGCACCAGCAGTTCGCCCGGCTCCGGCGTGGGCAGCGCGTCACTTTGGAGTTGAAACTCGCGGGGCGCAACTAATACGCCCCTGCGCCGGCTATCCATGCAGAGCGGCTCCTATTCTAGCGCTATGGGGAGATTAACGGGATTGGCCTGAATCCGGGTCGATCATCAGGCCCGATTCGTCCACGGCCTCGAAGTCGGAGCCGCGAATGCCACGCAAATTGCCCAGCAGATCGTTATCCCAGCGTTCGTCCGGCACACCACTAATAAACCAGCTTGATCCATTATCGGCCACAAACATCCCGTAGTGCTTGAGCGCGGTCAGAATCACCTGATCGGCGGGCGGGTAGTGGGAGATGTCTACTCCGGCTTTCAGGCGTAGGCGTAGGCCCATCGGTGGCAGGCTGGGATCATTGTCGCCTGCGTCGTGGCGCGCCGGCCATAGGTGCGCGTTGGCCGTGCTGTCGGCGGTGACGCGCAGGGCATGATTGATCGCCCCGCTTTGCACTTCCTCGTAGCGCACCAAGCCCGGCAGCATCGGCAACCCGGCGGCATCGGCGGAGGTCCAGCCGTTGGGCCGCAAGGCGTTGGAGCCGAGATTCCAGTGTGCGCCCGACCCGGCCAGCCAGCTGCCATCAAGTTGCGGGATCGCCGCGAACGTTTCGTAGAGGGTGCAGTCGCCGCCCTGATCCACGACCAGCACATGATGATCGCTGCCGCCTTCAATAGGCACCGCAGGGGGGATCGGATAGGGGCCGGGATCACTCTCGTCGGCATAGCGAAAGATCAGCGGCACGCGCGGCTGGCTAACGGCCACCGTGGTCCATGGGATGCCGATAGTTACCCCCTGGTAGAGACCGGAGCCGAAATCGGGATGCAGATCACCGTCCAAGCCCATGCTCGCTAGGTAGGTTTTCGAGTTCGCATGGACCGGCAGGGTCGAAATGTCGCGGTTCCAGATGTTGTCGGCGGGGAAGAGTGGGCAGCCGAGGTTGAACGCCCGATAGATAATTTTGGCGACTTGGCCGCGCGTGGCGGGGTTGTAGGGCTGGAAAGTGCCGTCACTGTAGCCGCTCAGGATGCCATGCGCGGCGGCGGTTTCCACCGCGCTGTAGAACGTGGTGCCGCTCGGCACATCGCCGAAGTGCCCGGTCGTCGGGTTCTGTACCGTCCAACCCGCCGCCAGGGTGACGATTTTGCTGATCGCGCCGCGACTGACCGCGCTCGCCGGTTGGAAAGTGCCGTCGGAGTAGCCGCTGATGATGCCGCGCGCATAGGCGGTTTCGATGTAGGAATAGAACGTGTTAGTGCGCGAGACATCGCTGAAATGGGCCACGGCGGGGGTGAGCAGCGGCCAGCCGTAGACCCCGACGACGATCTTGGTCAATTGGGCGCGGGTGGTGGGGCCGTAGGGGTTATAGCTGCCGTCGGCATAGCCGCTGACGTTGCCCCGGCAGGCCAGCCAGAGGACCGGATCATAGAAGTAGGCATCGGAGGACACGTCGCTGAACTGGGTCGTGCAGGTGTTTTGCGGGGCTTGGGGCTGGGCCGCTATCCGTGCGCGCCCCGGCATGGTCGGTAGCCCCAGCGTTATGAGCACGATCCCCAGCAGAATCATTCCTAGCCGTATGCGGTACTTCATGTCCCACCTCTTTTCTATTGCGGAGCGTCGCCCTCACTCGCTGCTCCCTATCTACAAAGCGAGAGGAGCCGGACGGCTATGTTGAAGCTGTAGCCAGAGTCATGCCACAGTATGTAAGGTCTGGTAAGGTTCTCTATTTACACAATCCCCCCCGACATGGCACGCAGCGCGGCTACAAGGCACGGGCGCAGCAAGCAGCGCGGCTACATTCCGCAATCCGCAATCCGCAATCCGCAATCCGCATTCGCCACGGGCGCGGCAAGCAGCGCGGTTACACATCAGGCGCGGTTGCCTGGCCTTCGATTTCGGCAAGCAGCCGGGTCAGCGCGCGGTCGGTGGGATGGGTTTCCTGGCCCAGGCGCAACAGGGCGGCGGCATAGCGTGGGCGATCCACTTGCAGATAGGCACGGGCCAACGCCAGATAGCCGCCTGCCGGCATATCATAGAAGCCGCTGATGCCGGCGAAGGTAAACTCCGGTGCGCTTTTGACCACCGCCATAAACTCGGCCAGACTCGATCCTTCTTGGCCGCGATAGGCCAGGGCCACGGCGCGGGCGGCGTGGTCGTCCACGGCCACGCCCAGCAAGTTGGGGCGGCGCGGTGACGGGGCGGGCAACTGCGCCGCCCGCGCTCGGCGGCCTTTGCCGGCCAGTGGGATCGCCTCCTGTGTGGCAATCGGCACTGCGGTAACCACTGACTCCATCGTGACGGGTGTGGTCGGCGTGGCGCGGGCGGGGGTTGCATGGCCGGCGCTGCGCCGGCGGTAGCCCAGCAACAGCAACGCGCCTAGCGGCACCGCTAATAGCGACCAGATCCAAGCCGACAGGTCGCCGCTGCTGGGGGTGGCCGGTCCTGCCGGGCGCGGGCCGATGCGGATCGCGCCGGCATCGGCTGGCGGGGCGGCGGCCTGGGGTAGCAAGCTGCTCAGGAA
>JALYUO010000581.1 GCA_030853735.1 Chloroflexota bacterium | reverse complement strand
CCACGCCCACTATTACACCCACCGCCACCCCGACCGCCACGCCCACCGCGACCCCATTGCCGACCGCGACTCCGCCGGTGGCGAGCGACGAGTGCAGCTATATCAAGTGGCTGGGCACGGGGCTGCTCAAGTTGGCGCTCTACGGCGCGGCACTACAACGGGACGAGGCCGCGCTGCACAGCACCACGATCTTTAATCGCGCCTGGCGCACCCAAACGCTGGCCGATCTCGCCCTCGAACGCGATGCCGCCGACCCCATCGAACGCGGCTACCAGTTGGGCAGCATCCCAGTCGCGTTGGCCGATCTGGACCGTGAAGCGCGCAGCTATAGCGGCAGCGTGCGTGCGGCCAGCCAGACGGCCTACGACGCGCTGAACAACTACGATCCGTTCGGCTTCAGCGATGCCTATAACAGCTTCGCGCCCCTCAGCGCCGCCGGCGACCGCTTGGTGAACGACCTAAACAGTTGGGCACGCGGCCGCGGCTACAGCGATTTCGCCGTAGCCGCTACCAGTTGCCGCTAACGCCGACCTATTGCCAGCGGATATGCGGGATGACCTCGCGCCCGTAGGCGGCGATAAACGCTTCCTGGTTGCGGCCCACGTTGTGAACATAGATTTCGTTGAAGCCCAGGTCGGCGAAGTGCTGGATGTGGCCCAGGTGGACGTTCAGATCGGCGGACATCAGCACGCGGCCCTTAAAGTTCTCCGGGCGCACGATGTTCGCCATGGCGGCAAAATCTTCCGGGTTGCGAATGTCGGCTTTGGGGAAGTTCATGCCGCCGTTCGGCCACTCTTTGACCGCCTGATCGGTCGCTTCCTGATCGCTGCCCGCCCAGGAGACGTGTAGTTGCAGGATGCGCGGCATGGTCGCCGGGTCTTTGCCCGCGCCGCGTGCGCCTTTATCGAAGCGATCCAGCAGCAGCTTGATCTTTTCGTCCGCCGCGCCCACCGTGATGATGCCGTCGCAGGTCGCCCCGGTGCGCTCGGCATTAACCGGGCCGGAGGTGGCGACATAGATCGGCGGTGGGGTAGCGGGCAGGGTGTACAGCTTGGCGCTCTCCAGGTTGAAGTGCGTGCCGCGATGCTTGACCACTTTGCCACTGAACAGCTTGCGGATCACTTCGATGCCTTCGGCCAGGATTTCCAGTCGCGTGACCGGCTCCGGCCAATACTGGCCGACGACGTGTTCATTCAACGACTCGCCCGCGCCCAGGCCCAGATAGAAGCGGCCGGGGAACATGGCTTCCAGCGTGGCGGCGGCCTGCGCCAGAATGGCCGGGTGGTAGCGGAAGCCCGGCGGGGTCACACCGGTGCCGAAGCGTAGTCCGGTTGTCGCGCCCAGCGCACCCATCCAAGCCCAGACAAAGCCGCTTTGCCCCTGGCTGGGGGTCCAGGGGTGAAAGTGGTCGGAGGCCATGATCGCCCCAAACCCGGCCCCCTCCGCCTGCTGCGAATAGCGCAACAGATCGGTCGGCGTAAACTGCTCAAACATCGCAGCGTAACCTAACGTACCCATCAATTTAGCTCCTTTGCTTCTAATATCTGTCATAGCGCGTTTTCACCACAAAGACACAAAGAACACGAAGGTTATTAATTTAAAATCTTTGTGTTCTTTGTGTCTTTGTGATGCAATTCGTCATTAGCGGAACAGATCGCGCGCCGGGTCCATGATTAGATCGCGCCCGCTGCCGGCGGCCGGGTCATAGGCATAGCCTCGGATCACGGCGACCGGGCGACCGTCCAGCTTGCCCATGATCAATTCGGCGGCGGCGGCCAGTTCGTCGGCCACGGCCAAGATGCTGGCGCTCAACAAATAGCCGTGTGCGTCGGTCTGGCCCCGATAGTCGGTCACCGCCGCCAGCCCCGACAGGCCGATGGCGACGTTGATGATACCGTGCCGCCACGCGCGGCCAAACGAGTCGGAGATGATCACCGGCAGATCGAAGCCCAAATCGGCACTGAGCGTGGCGCGCAAGGCGGCCGCCGAACCGTCGGGGTCACGCGGCAGCAGACACACGGTATCGTGCCCGGCCACATTCGAGGCATCCACCCCAGCGTTGGCGCAGATAAAGCCGCCATGCGTCTCGGTGATCAGGATGCCGTTCAGCATCCGCACGATGCGCTTGCTTTCACGCAGCACCACCTCGATCTGGCGTGCATCTTTGCCCCACGCTGCCGCCCAGCGTTGTGCCAAGTCCGATGGCTCCACCGTCGTCAGATCCACCAGCGCGCCCTCGGCCTTGCTGACGATCTTTTGCGTGACCACCAGGATGTCGCCGGCCTGGAAGGTGAACTCCACCTCGGCCGCCGCCGCACGGATCAGCGCGGGCAGGTCCATGCCGGGCGTGACTTCGGGGAAGCGGCCCAGAGCCAGGATGCGGATTTCGGGCGGCGCGGGCATGAGCGGGTCTCCTGTCTATAGCTGCGAGGCCAGCGGTACGGGCAGATCGGCCCTACTCCGATCTGGCGAACCGGCCACGAATGGGATCACGAATACACGAATAGCGACTGAAAGACGCAGGATTGTGCGCCGCCGCGAACAACCCGGCCACGAATGGGATCACGAATACACGAATATTGGGCTTGCGCTTGTGACGTTCAATTACAGTTGCATTCCTGACTGACGTAGCTACGCCAAGCGAACATCCTATAGCTGCAAGGCCAGCGGTATGGGCAGATCGGCCAAATCGCCCGGCGTGTCGAGATCAAACGCGGTGCCGGGCGCGCGATAGAGCCGCACGGCGACTCCGGCGGCGGCGGCGGCGGCGCGGTGCCGGTGATAGCTGTCGAGACCGAAGGCGAACGGCAGCGCCCCCGGTGGGCGCAGCAGCATGGCGTTGGTGCCGCCATCGCGCCGGTCAGGGGCCAGCACCGCCGTTGGGTCGTCAGCCGGCGCACCCGCGAGCAGCGCGACCAGCGCCGCAATATCGCTCCCCGCCAGCAAGGGTAGATCGCCCAGCAACACCAGGAGCGCCGTGGCCCCTTGCGCGACGGCCCAGGTGCGCCCGGCTTCCAGCGCCGCATTCAGGCCGCCGCCGGGATCGGGCAAACCTACCGCGCCCATTGCCACGGCCAGCGCGCAAGCCCGTGGGTCGGGGCTGACCACCGCCGTGGCCGCGATCACGCCGGACTCGGCCAACGCCCGCAACACGCCTTGCAACAGGCTTTCAACCAACCCCGCGCGCTCCGCCGCCGACAGCGCCGGTTCGAGGCGGCTCTTGGCGACCGCCAGCGTCTTCACCGGCACCACTGCGTAGATCATGCCGCCGCTTGCCCGCGCAACTCGGCGCAAAAGGCCAGCACGAGTCGGGCCAGCGTCTCACGGTCGCTCTCGTCCTGCATGACGGTTTGCGCCACCTGCACGCGCAGCCCCAGCCCGGCGATGCGCTCGGCCAGGGCGGCATCGGCCTCGTCAATCACCAGACCGTCGAGCAAGCCCGCATAGAGTTGGGCCACGCCGAAAGCCGACGGCTCGTGGCCCAGCGTCGCCAGCATAGCCGCCGCCGGGCCACGGATCGCCTGGCCGCCCACGATGGGGCTGACCCCCACTCGCGGCCCCGGCGCAGCGGCCAACAAATCGCGCAGGCCCGGCACGGCCAGGATCGGCCCGATGCTGACCAGGGGATTGCTGGGGCAAAACACCACCGCGTCGGCCTGAGCCAAGCGCGCGGCCAAGCCAGACGGCGGAGTGGCGGCTTCGATGCCGGCAAAAGTCAAGGCTTGCACCGGATCACTGTGGTGCCGTTGCACGAAATACTCCTGGAAGTCCAGCAGCCCCGCCGCCGTCTGCACCTGCGTCGCCACCGGCGCGTCGGTCATGGGCAGCAGCGTGGCGCGCACACTCAACGCCGCTGCCAGATCGGCTTCCACCGCGCTCAATGGGCGACCCGCCGCCAGACCCTGTGTGCGCTGGATGTGCGTGGCGAAGTCGCGGTCGCCCAGTTGGAACCATGTCCCGGCGGCTCCGTACCGTTTCAGCATATCCAGGGTGCTGAACGTGTCACCGGTGATGCCCCAGCCGGTTTGCGCGTTTGCCAGCCCGGCCAGCGTGTACAGCACCGTGTCCAGATCGGGGCAGATCCGCAAGCCGTGCAGCGTGAAATCGTCGGCGGTGTTGACCAGCACGGTCAGGCTATCCGGCGGCAGGGCACGATATAACCCTTGCGCCAATTTCGCGCCGCCCACGCCGCCCGCCAATGCCACGATGCCGCTCAACCGTCGAACCCGTTGACGATCAGATCGTCCAGCGGCACGCGATAGCTAACGCGCTCCTCGCGGCTAAACCCGCTGGTGCCCGCCTGCTCCCCGCGCTCTTGCCCGTAATAGCGCACCGCCAACCGCGTGATGTCGGCGTGCGCGGCGGCTTGGTCGTCGTTCATGCGTGCCGTGCCGTGGATCGTGACATAGCGGTAGCCGTCCTCGATGCACAACGACACACGCGGATCACGGCTCAGGTTCTGGTCCTTCACTCGCCCGCGCTTGGTGTTGAACAGCAACTCGTCGCCCTCGATCAGATACCACATCACGGTCTGTTGCGGCGTGCCGTCGGGCAGGATCGTCGCCAGCACAGCAAAGCGCTGCTCGTCCAGAAAGGCGCGCGCCGCCTCGCTCAATTTATCGGTCATCGGTTTCTCCTACTTGTGCCCGATCCTTCCCAATGAGCAGTTCTGAGGTCTGAATTAGCGTCGGAGTAGCACGCATCCGTCGCCAACTCAGAACTCAGAACTCAGAACTCGTCTTACGCACGTCCGCCTTCGGGGATGGCGGCGATCTGGTCGCGCACGGCGGCGAAAGCGTCGAACACACCCGGTTCGCTGTCGTTGGTCACGCTGAAGATCGCGTGGTCGAAGCCCAACTCGGCGGCGTGGCCGATGCGGTCTACCAGCGCCTGCCCACTGATCGCGTCTTCGCCGTCGCCGATGGTGAAGCGGTCGAGGCTAGTCTTTTCGATGTCGCTATACGGGCGGTTAGCGGTGTCGCAATGGCCGCGCAGCACGTCAAGTTTGCGGCGCACTTCTTCATCACCCAGGCGCAAGAACAGGTTGCACGCATCGCCGTATTGGGCGACAAAGCGCAGCGTCTTTTGCTCGCCGGTGCCGCCGATCAGGATCGGCGGGTGCGGCTTGCTGACGACTTGCGGGCTGTTGAGCGTGCGCGTCAGGTGTGCGTGCCGGCCGTCGAACGGTGCGTCGTTTTTGTCCGACCACATCTGGTGCGCGATCTGGAGCAGGTCTTCCAACTGCTCGAAGCGCTCCTTGAGCGGCGGGAACGGCACGCCCAGCCCCGTGTGTTCCTCTTCGTTCCAGGCGGCTCCCACACCAAAGTAGGCGCGCCCGCCCGACAGCACATCCAGCGTCGTGGCCGTCTTGACCAGCAGACCGGGATAGCGGTAGGTCACGCCCGTGACCATCGTGCCCAGCTTGACCCGCTCAGTTACGCCGGCCATGAACGCCAGCGCGCTATAGCCTTCCAGCATCGGCTCTTCAGGCCCGCCGAGGCCGCGCAGCTCAAAAAAGTGATCCATGACCCACAAGCTGTCGAAGCCCGCCGCTTCGGCATCGCGCGACATACGGGCCAGGGTCGGCCCAATGGCTGCGTCGCCGCCGGCCCACTTAAATTGATTGATCTGCAAACCGATTCGCATTGCAAACTGCTCCTTATCCTACTTGCGTCCGCCTTCGGGAATGGCGGCGATTTGGTCGCGCACGGCAGCGAAAGCGTCGAACACGCCCGGCTCCGTGAGGTTCGGGATGCCGATGATCAGCTGATCGAAGCCCAGTTCGGCGGCGTGGCCGACAGCATCCACGATGGCTTGCCCACTGATCGCGCCTTCGCCGCTGCCGATAGTCATACGGGTCAGGGTGGTCTTTTCGATGTCGCTATAGGGGCGGTGGGCGGTGTCGCAATGGCCGCGCAGCACCGCCAGCTTATGGCGCACTACCTCGTCGCCCATCATGAAGATGTTACAGGCATCGCCATACTCGGCGACAAAGCGCAGCGTCTTCTGCTCGCCGCCGCCGCCGATCAGGATCGAGGGGTGCGGCTTGCTGACGGCTTGCGGGCTGTTGAGCGTGCGCGTCAGGTGGGCGTGCCGGCCGTCGAACGGCGCGTCGTTTTTGTCCGACCACATCTGGTGGGCGAGTTTTAGCGCGTCCTCCAGCAACTCGAAGCGCTCTTTGAGCGGCGGGAACGGCACACCTAGCCCCTTGTGTTCCTCTTCGTTCCAGGCCGCCCCAATGCCCAGATAGGCCCGGCCGCCCGACAGCACATCCAGTGTGGTGGCCGTCTTGATCAGCAGGCCGGGATAGCGATAGGTCACGCCGGTGACCATTGTGCCCAGTTTCACTTTTTGCGTGACCCCTGCCATGAAGGACAGCGCGCTGTAGCCTTCCAGCATGGGGTCTTCGGGTGGCCCGATCATCTGAATCTGGAAAAAATGATCCATGACCCACAAGCTATAGAAGCCTGCCGCCTCGGCCTCGCGCGAGACACGGGCCAGGATCGGCCCGATGGCTGCGTCGCCGCCCGGCCAAGTGAACGACGCGATTTGCAAACCAATTCGCATTAGAAATCGCTCCTTGTTCCACCCATAGAGGTGGCGACTATTTGCGTCCGCCTTCAGGAATTGCGGCGATCTGGTCGCGTACCGCCGCAATCGCGTCGAACACGCCCGGCTCACTGACGTTGCGGATGCTGAAGATCGCATGGTCGAAGCCCAGGTCGGCGGCATGGCCGATGCGATCCACCAGGGCTTGCCCACTGAGCGCGCCTTCGCCACTACCGACGAGGAAGCTGTCGAGGCTGGTCTTTTCGATGTCGCTGTAGGGGCGACCGGCGGTGTCGCAGTGCCCGCGCAGCACATCAAGTTTGCGGCGCACTACCTCGTCGCCCAGTTGGAGGAACAAGTTGCACGCATCGCCGTATTGGGCGACAAAGCGCAGCGTCTTTTGCTCGCCGGTGCCACCGATGAGGATCGGCGGGTGGGGTTTGCTGACGGCCTGCGGGCTGTTGAGCGTGCGCGTCAGGTGGGCGTGCTTGCCGTCGAACGGCGCGTCATTTTTGTCTGACCACATCTGGTGGGCCAGTTGCAGCGCGTCCTCCAGCAATTCGAAGCGCTCTTTGAGCGGCGGGAAGGGCACGCCCAGCCCCTTGTGTTCCTCTTCGTTCCAGGCCGCGCCGATACCGAGATAGGCCCGTCCGCCCGACAGCACATCGAGCGTAGTCGCCGTCTTGACCAGCAGGCCGGGGTAGCGGTAGGTCACGCCCGTGACCATCGTGCCCAGTTTCACTGTTTGCGTGACCCCGGCCATAAAGGACAGGGCGCTGTAGCCTTCCAGCATCGGATCTTCGGCAGGTCCGACCATCTGGATCTGGAAAAAGTGATCCATGACCCATAGGCTATAGAAGCCCGCCGCTTCCGCTTCGCGCGCGATGCGGGCCAGGGTGCTGCCAAGCGCTGCGTCGCCGCCCGGCCACTTGAACACCGGAATCTGTAAACCAATTCGCATTTCGTGTCTCCTCCATCATACTCCGCCCTGTGGGTAGGCGTTACTCTCAGCATACTCCATCTCCGCGCCTGCAACAAGAGGGCTGTATTACAAAGTAGGCGGTAGGCAGTAGGCGGTACGCAGTGTTTAGTGTTTCGTGTTTCGTGTTTAGTGTTGAACCGGCGACCGACGGCCCACGGCTCACAGCCCACGGCGCACGGCGCACGGCCCACCGACGGGGCACAGTTTCTGCTTGGACGGGGTTATAGCGCTAAACACCGTATCATTACA
Source organism: Chloroflexota bacterium (assembly GCA_030853735.1). Taxonomy (GTDB): domain Bacteria; phylum Chloroflexota; class Chloroflexia; order QHBQ01; family JAICKM01; genus JAICKM01. The sequence continues at coordinate 7,692 of JALYUO010000581.1, read as the reverse complement.
TAAAGGGGTTGCACGATGGCAAAAGGACCGTTGGAACGATTATTAGATCGCCAAACGTGGCTTGATGGCTTGGCCGACCGTATCCAGCCGATCACCGAGAAGCTGTATCCGGGTGAGATCGGGCGGGTGATCAAAGATGCGTTGAACGGCGTGTGGCTGGGCCATTCGCTGCACTCCGCGATCAGCGATGTGCCTATCGGCGCGTGGGCCACGGCGGAGATGCTCGATCTGGTGAGCGCGCAACGCGGGGGCGATGACGGCTTAGACCGCGCTGCCGACCTCGCCGTGGGTATGGGCGTGATCGGCGCGGTGGGCGCGGCGGCTACCGGCGTGACCGACTGGAGCCAGATTGGTGGTGCGCCCCGCCGCATGGGTTTGGCGCACGCGCTGGTCAATGTCGTCGGGCTAACCTTGAACCTAGCCTCCTTAGTCGTGCGGATGCGCGGCGGGTCGCGTGGCATAGCCCGCGCCCTATCAGCCGGCGGCTTTGTGGTCAATGTGGCTGCGGCGTATGTCGGCGGCGAATTGGTCTACCGCCTGGGGCAGGCGGTCAACCGCGATGCCTGGGTCGAAGGCCCGGAGCAGTTCACCGATGTCGCGGCCGCTGTGGATCTAATTCCCGGCAAAATGAAGATGGTCGAGGTGGCAAATACGGCAGTGGTCTTGCTGAAAGACGGCGACGGGATGCACGCTTTCGGCGGCATCTGCCCCCACATCGGCGGGCCGCTGTGGGAAGGCGAACTGGACGGCCATTGCGTCACCTGCCCCTGGCACGGCTCGCAGTTCGATGTGCGTGACGGCAAGCTGCTGCACGGCCCCTCCACCCATCCCGTGCCCTGCTTCGAGGTGCGCGAACGCGAGGGGCGCATTCAGGTTCGATTGGAACAGGGCTGATGCCCGGCGGCTGGCTCTGGGAAGCGCGCCTGTTGGCGGCGGTCGGGCCGCTCTCGTTGGGCGAGGCCACCGGCCACGATCTGGCGCATTGCTTGCGCGTGCGAAACCTAGCCCTGCGGATCGCGGCGAGCGAAGGCGGCGATCCGCAGGCGTTGGCTGCCGCCGCGTTGCTGCATGACCTGTTTCGCGGCGACCCGGCGAACGCGCACAAAGACAAGGCGGTAAGCTACGCCGGCGAGGTGCTAACCGCCGCCGGCTTCCCCGCTGACCGCCGGCCCCTGGTTGAGGCGTGTATCCGCTACCACTCCTGGTCCAGCCGTGATCAAGCGGAGCCGCCCGATCTGCCGCACGAAGTCTTAGTCTTCCGCGATGCTGACCGGCTGGATGCGCTGGGCGCTTGGGGGGCCGTCCGCACCTTTGCCTACGGCGGCGACAAGGGGCGGCCCAGTGGCTTCGACCACTTGCGCGGCGGCTGGGCCGGCCTGGACCCCGCCGACCCCACAACCGGCTTAGAATCCTCCCCCGACTCCAGCATCGGCCACTTTCACGACAAACTGCTGCGCCTGCGGGACCATATGCACACCGCCACCGGGCGCGCCTTGGCCGCCGAACGCCATACCTACCTCGTCGCCCTACTCGCCCGCCTAGACGCAGAGATGGCCGGGCGGGAGGCGTAGCGGGGGGCGGAGACGGGGCGACCGAGGTCGCGGCTACAGCTACGAAGCCCGCCTGCGCGGGCTGTCTCTCCCGTAGGAGGGGGCTGTGTCCCCCGAAAGTCCCCGGCCACGATCCTGTGTTATAATGGGGCACAGGAGGAACCGTAATGATGAAATCGGCGATCTATACGCAAACTGCCGGGCTACTGTTGCGCGCTCTACTGCTGGGTACAGTGTGCGGCGTGGCGACCCAGGTGTTCACACCTCTGCATGATAATCTGCTCAAAGGCATCCTATGGCTCGGCGCACTAGCCCTGTTGCTGGGCACGGCCCGACGCACAGCGGGCGCGTTGTGGCTAGGCGTGGCCGGCGCGCTGCTTTGCGGGGTAGGCACGATAGCGTACTTCGCTACGCATCTGGCGATCCTTGATCTGGGCTGGGGACCGGCCAACACGGCAGACCTAGCGCACACGCTGGATGCCATGCAGGCATGGCAGTTCTTCCAGCCGGAGATCCGCCATTGGATTCTCCCGATCACCGGGGCGGGGTTCCTGATCGGCTGGACCTTTGGCGCAGTGCTGCGCTATGTACCGCGCCGGGAGGCTGCTCATGTTGCTTGATGCCGCGATCAATCCGCCCACGTTGCAGGCGGCCGGGCCGACCGCCGCCGCCGCAGAGGCGCTGGGCTTGGCCGGCTTGTGGACCAGCGAGGTGCAGCATGACCCGTTCTTGCCGCTGGCCCTGGCCGCCGTACAGACCGAGCGCAGCACGCTGGGCACTTCGATTGCCGTGGCCTTCCCGCGCAGCCCCACCGTCACCGCTTACACCGCCTGGGATCTGGCGCGGGCTAGCCAGGGCCGCTTCATCCTGGGTTTGGGTACGCAGGTGAAGGCCCACATCGAACGCCGCTTCAGCGTGCCGTGGGACGCGCCGGTGCCGCGCCTGCGCGACTATATCGCCGCCATGCGCGCGCTCTGGCAAACGTGGCAGACGGGCGAGCGCCTGCGCCACGAGGGGCCGTATTACACGCTCAAACTGATGACCCCCTTCTTCGATCCAGGGCCGCTGGATGTGCCACCGCCGCCGGTCTGGATCGCGGGGGTCAACGAGGGGCTGGCGCGTATGGCCGGCGAGGTTTGCGACGGCTTCCTGGCCCACCCGTTCCATAGCGTGCGCTATCTGCGCGAAGCCCTGCGGCCCTGGATCGCGAGCGGCCTGACGGCGGCGGGCCGGCCCCCAGACGCGCTGCAAATGAGTGTGAGTACGTTTGTCATCTTCGGTGAGGGCGCAGCCCGCGACCGGATGCGTGCCGAGGTGCAGCAACAGCTCGCCTTTTACGCCAGCACGCCCAACTATGCGACCGTGCTGGCGCTGCACGGCTGGGAGGAGATCGGCACACAACTCACCGGCATGGCGGCGCGCGGGCGCTGGGCCGAGATGGGCGCGCTCATCAGCGATGAGATGCTGGCCGAGTTTGCCGTCGAAGGGGCCACCTTTGCCGCAGCCGTCGGACAACTGCCCGCCCGCTATGCCGGCCTCGCCGACCGTGTGACCCCCTACCTGCCCTTCGTCCCCGGCCGGCAAGATGCGGCCTGGGCTGAGGCGGTGGCAGCGTTCGGCGCGTAAAACGCAAAACGCAAAACGCAAAACGCAAGTAACTGTTCAGTCAGCGTGCCGTAGGAGGCGGTGCCACCCGGCGACAGCGGCGGCCGGCCGGCCACGAATGGGGCCACGAATACACGAATGCGGTCGTGGTGGGCACGGGTCGGGCGTGCTAGGCCGGGGCTGGCCCTGGTCCACTTGGCCGCTAGGTAGGTCGCTCGCTCGCGTTCGTAGTCCATTCGTGTATTCGTGGCCCCATTCGTGGCCGGCCGGCTCCCATCGTCACGCCGCCCTAATAGTTACAAACGTAATGCGTAATGCGTAAATAGCTAACGACTGATACCTGATACCTGATACCTAACTATGCACAACTTCACTGACCAAACATACCTCGTGACCGACCAGTACCGCGATGCGTCCAACCTCAACGCACGGATCGCGTTGCACGCGCGCTTTGCACTAGATTCCTATCCCTGGCACCGCTGGGTGTTTGATCAATTAGACCTGCCGGCGGCGGCGCGGGTGCTGGAACTGGGCAGCGGGCCGGGGCGGTTGTGGATCGAGAACGCCGACCGCATCCCGCCGGGCTGGGAGATCATCCTGTCCGACCTGTCGCCGGGCATGGTGGCTGAGGCGCAGGCCAATCTGGCGACGGTGGGGCGGTCGTTTCAATGGGAGCAAGTAGACGCGCAGGCTATCCCCTTCCCGGCGGCGGCGTTTGACGCAGTGATCGCCAACCATATGCTCTACCATGTGCCTGACCGAGAACGGGCGCTGGCCGAGATCCGGCGGGTGCTGCGCCCCGGCGGGCGGCTCTACGCGACCACCGTAGGCGAGCGGCACATGGGCGAATTAGCGGATCTGGTGCGCCCTTTCGGGGTCGAGATGGGCATGAGCGCGGACATGGCGCAGTTTACGGTGCAAAGCGGCGGCACGGAACTAGCGGCGCTGTTTGCCCCAGTCGAGTTGCGGGTGCGCGAAAATACATTGGTCGTGACCGAAGCCGCGCCGCTAGTCGCCTACGCCGCATCGGGCGGCGACCTGAGCGCCGCGCAAGAGCCGGCCTTGCGCGCCGAGGCGGAACGCCGCCTCGCCGCCGACGGCGCGGTGCGGATTACCACCGAGACGGGCATTTTTATCGCCCACAACCCAGAGATGGAGGAGGGACCGGGGCCGGGATCAGGGATCAGGAGACGGACACCACTACCTAACACCTAACACCTGACCCCCGACCCCCGACCCCCGACCCCCGACCCCTGACCCCTGGAGGCAAAGAGTTAGCATGATACCAATGGCAAAGCCGCTGATCGGCGATGAAGAAAAACAAGCCGTGCTGCGCGTGCTGGATTCGGGCGGGCTGGCACAGGGCCGTGAAGTGGCGGCGCTGGAAGCGGCGTTCGCGGCGGTGATCGGCACCAAGCACGCCATTGCCACCACCAACGGCACCACCGCGCTGCACGTCGCGCTCATGGCGAACGGCGTGGGACCGGGCGACGAAGTGATCACCGTGCCCTTCACCTTTATCGCGTCGGCCAACACGGTGCTGTATTGCGGGGCCACGCCGGTCTTTGTGGACATCGATCCGGTGAGCTTCAACATGGACCCCGCGCTGTTGGAAGCCGCGATCACCCCGCGCACCAAAGCGATCCAGCCGGTGCATCTCTACGGCAATCCGGCGGACATGGCCCCGATCATGGCGATTGCCGAGCGGCACGGCCTACGGATCATCGAAGATGCCTGCCAAGCGCACGGTGCGGCCATCGGCGCACGCAAGGTCGGCACGTTCGGCAGCGGCTGTTTCAGCTTCTATCCCACCAAAAACATCACCACGGCAGAAGGTGGCATGATCACCACCGACGACGACACGGTGGCGGACCAGGCGCGGATGTTGCGCGCCCACGGGATGCGCCGCCGCTACTACCACGAGATGCTGGGCTATAATTTCCGCATGACCGATGTTCACGCCGCCATCGGCATGGCCCAACTGCCCAAGTTGGAGCGCTTCACCGAACAACGCATCGCTAACGCCGCCTACCTGAGCGCGCATCTACCGGGCGATAAAGTGCAGGTGCCGACCGTGCAGCCCGGCACCACGCACGTTTTCCACCAGTACACCGTGCGCGTGCTGCCGCCCTACGACCGCGACACGATGCGCCGGCAACTCGAAGCGGCGGGCGTGGGCAGCGAGGTCTATTACCCCGTGCCGATCCATGAGCAGGAAGTGTATCACAAACTGGGCTACACCGACCTGCACTTCCCGGTCAGCGAAGAGGCGGCCCGCCAGGTGCTGTCGCTGCCAGTCCACCCCGCGCTGACGCAGGCCGACCTGGAGACGATTGTCGCCGCCGTGCAAGCCATCTAGGGGCGGGGTATGAAGCTGGTCACGGTGGTCGGGGCGCGCCCGCAGTTTATCAAGGCCGCGCCGGTGGGCCGGGCCTTGCGCGCGCTGCCGGATGTGCAAGAGGTGCTGGTCCATACCGGCCAGCATTATGACGATGCGATGTCGGCAGTGTTTTTCCGCGAACTCGACCTGCCGCCGCCCGCGTATGACCTGGGCATCGGCTCCGGCTCGCACGCCGCGCAAACCGGGGCCATGCTGCCCGCGCTGGAGGCGGTGTTGCTGGCCGAGCAGCCCGCCGGTGTGATCATCTATGGCGACACCAACTCCACTCTGGCCGCCGCGCTGGTGGCCGCCAAGCTGGGCCTGCCGGTGGCCCATGTCGAGGCTGGGTTGCGCTCCTATAACCGCGCCATGCCGGAAGAGATCAACCGCGTGGTGGCCGACAGCCTGGCCGCGCTGCTGTTTTGCCCCAGCCCTGTCTCGGCGGCAAACTTGGCCCGCGAAGGCATCACGGCGGGGGTGTCCGTCGTCGGCGATGTGATGTACGATGCGGTGTTAGCCGCCGCCGCGCGCAGCACAGGCCGCGACACGTTGCTGCGCCTGGGCCTGCAACCCGGCGGCTACCTGCTGGCGACCGTCCACCGCGCCGGCAACACCGACGATCCCGCCCGCCTGGGAGCGATTGTGACCGCGCTCAACGCCCTCACCGAGCCGGTCGTCTTCCCCATCCACCCGCGCACGGCCAAAGCCCTGTCCGCGTTAGGCCGCCCCCTGGCCGCCCATGTGCAAGCCATTGCGCCGCAAGGCTATCTCGATATGATCGCCCTCGAACGCGGCGCACGCCTGATCCTGACCGACTCCGGTGGCGTGCAAAAGGAAGCCTACTGGCTGGCCGTGCCCTGCGTCACCCTGCGCGAGGAGACCGAGTGGGTGGAAACCGTCGAGCAAGGCTGGAACCGTCTGGTCGGCACCGACCCCGCCGCCATCCAAGCTGCCGTCGCCACGTTCGACCCGACCGGCACCCCGCCGCCCGTCTTCGGCACCGGCCACGCAGCAGCGCAAATCGCGGCGGCGTTGGCGGCGGCATGGGGTGGGACGTAAAACGTGAAACGTGAAACGTGCCTTAGCAGTAATTGTTCGAGTTGCGTGAAAAAGCGGGCAACTGTCATTCTGAACGCAGTGAAGAATCCGTTGGAGTCAGTACAGAGTCGCCCACCGGCGTATTCAGGGCAGAGTCATCTGCTATAGATGGGCCTATCGGTACGGCGACCGATTCTTAGCTGCGGTCAGAATGACAGGACTTCTATCGCTACACCACCGGCGGAACTGTTACCAACACCAGAAAATCTCCGTGTCTCCATGTCTCCGTGGTGCCGTTCCGCGCTCTCTCCACCCACTGACCAGCGACTTACGTTTTACGTTTTACGCTTTACGTTGCCCGCAGTTCATAACAGTCCGCTCCCAACAAGCCGTCAATCTCAGCACAGAACGACTCATCGGCGGTCACCGTCCGCTTGAGCGGCATATGCGTCGGCATCCCGACCAGCGGATCGTCGGGGAAGAACAGCATCACACCCGTCGGGCCGGGATGGCGCACCAGGATCGCTTTGAGGTGCTGCATCCGCACGTCATCCTCGCTCTCATTCGCCAACGGGTGGAGAGTAATGACGATCTGACCCGGCGCGGCAGGCGGGGCGGGATCACTGTCACGGCGCGGGAACGTATGGGGGCCGCCGGGGGGTAATTCGCGCACAAATTGCGGATCATGCGGCTCCTCACTGCGGTCGTCCCCCGTATCGGTGGGCGCGTAAGACGGACGTGGGGCGCGGCTGTAGGGTTGACCGCTAGTGCTATATTGGAGCGGGTCGAGGGCCGGTTTGGCCGCCCGCTCAGTCACGGCGCGCGGCTTACGGACGGTCATGTTCAATTCCTGCTCCTCACGCGGGGCGGCATAGGGCAGCAACTTTTCGCCGATCAGCACCACGCCGGCCCCCTGGCCCGCGCCGCCCTCGGCCCGTTGCACGCGCGCGCTGACGATCACCGGTGTGTCAGCCACCAGCAATGCGCCGAAGCGGGCATATTCAGGCGGGAACAGCACCAACGGCACCGCGCCGTCACCATCCTGCACCAGCGCCACCGCCAACGGCTCGTCGCCATCCGGCGGCACCAAGCGCACGGCACCGGGCACCACCGTCACCG
>JALYUO010000579.1 GCA_030853735.1 Chloroflexota bacterium | reverse complement strand
CGTTCCGCACCTAGGGGTGCGCCACTCCTCATAAGGCAAAGATTCCTATTGCCGGTACGACAATGAATAGCCCCTGGCGGGCAGGTTAGGAGCTGTTCATTGTCGTACTGACAGGTAGAAGGCGTTGCTCATAGGAGGAATGGCGCACCCCCAGGTGCGGAACGCTGTCGGCCCGGAGGCAAACGAGGCGCGCCAATCCTCCGCGCCGTTCCGCACCTGGGGGTGCGCCACTCCTCATCAGGCACAGGTGCCCATCGCGCACCCTCGATCATGAATCGCTCCTGTTGCTACCGCTTGACTCCGTGCCCGCCTACGTCTACAATAGACATAATCGCTCTCTACTCACGCCGGACTAGCGTAGGAGGGTTGCCACCGTGCCAACACTGCTCGAACAAGCTGACGGCCTTGATTGGATCGAAGAAATTGTCGAGAAACTTAGCCGTAAGCATAACATTCAACCGTATGAAGTGGAAGAATGCTTCGATCAGCTAAAGTATAAGATACGTACAGGCAGAAATAACACCTACTATTTATACAGCCAGTCACATAGCGGTCGCTATTTGTTTATTGTCTTTGTGTGGCGTACCCGCCTGATTCGAGTTATTAGTGCGCGAGATATGGATCCACAGGAGCGTGTACAGTATAGGAGAAAGTGAGGTGCCATGTGGCAAAGTTGCCGGAGTTTAAGAGTGAAGAAGAGGAAGCGGAGTTTTGGGACACCCATGACTCGACCGAATACTTTGAAGATATGCCGGAAGTAGATATACGGTTTGTGTTTACCCAGCCACGGGCCGTGCCGGTACACTTGGCCGGTGCGCCGTGGATCCAGCTACAACTGCTAGCCATAGCACAAGGCATGACTCCGCAGACGCTGCTCCAGCAATGGGTATTGGAACGCTTGGCGCACGAGCCGGCGGTCGCTGCGTTGCCGGCGGAGGCAGCATCCGTGCAGGCCGGCTAATCCTCCGGCGACAGCGTCCCGGTCGAGTCGCTGTCGCCGGTGCCGCGGCGGATGCGGGCACCGATACGCTGGCCGGGGCCGCGCACGGCGGCGGCAAACTGTTGGGCCAGTTCGCCGGCGCTGGGGCGCAATTGCGCGTCTTTGTGCAGCGCGCTGCGGATCACCGCTTCCACGACGGGCGCGACCTGGGGATTGAGGGCGGCCAGGGGCGGCGGCGCGTCGTGCAGTTGCATCAGCGCGACTTTGAGCGGATCGCCGTCGGGCGACTCGAACGGCAAGCGGCCGCCCAGCATCCGGTAGAGCATGATGCCCAGGCTATAGACATCGGCGCGCCCGTCATAGGGCTTGTTTTGCAGCCGTTCGGGGGCCATGTAGGCCGGGGTGCCTAGCACATGGCCGATCAGCGTCAACTGCTGTTCGCCCGCCGCGCCGTTTTCGTCATCCAGGATCTTGGCGATACCGAAGTCCACCACCTTGACGATCTCGGCGTGGCGCGTCTGGTGCAAAAAGATGTTGGCCGGTTTGAGGTCGCGGTGGATGATGCCCTGTTCGTGCGCCTCGGTCAGCACGGCGCAGATTGGCATCAGGATCTCGGTGCAGCGGCCCAGCGTCAGCGTGCCGGCGGAGTTCAGTTCGTCGGCCAGCGAGTAGCCTTCCAGCAGTTCCATCACCAGGTAGGTGATGCCCTCCGGCGTGACCCCGAAATCCGTCACTGAGACGGCGTTGGGGTGGTGGATGCGGCAGGCGGCGATGCCTTCGCGCTGGAAGCGGGCGCGCTGTTCGGGCGTGGTCGCCGCTGTCGTTTTGAGGATCTTGATCGCCACTTGGCTGCTCAAAACTTGGTGGGTGGCCCGATAGACTGCGCCCGCCGCGCCCGCGCCAATCAGCGACTCTAGCCGGTATTTCTCGCCGATGATCGTGCCCGGCCCCACCTCGGCCAGGCTGTGCGGGGTGGCCGGGGGCTGGGGCGACTCTTCCGGTCCCTGCGCCAGTTGCTTCATGTGCAACTGAGCCTGCACCCGCGCCAGCACCACCGGAAAGTCGAGCGGCTTGGTCACATAGTCGTTGGCTCCGATGCCCAGCGCCTCCACAATGTCCTGGCTGCCGTCAAGCGCGGTCGCCATGATGATCGGCAGCTCCGTGACCGAGCGGTTTTTGCGGACGATTTTCAGCACTTCCAGGCCGCTGATGCCCGGCATCATCACATCGAGCACCACCAAGTCAAACGGCTGCTGGCGGATCAGTTGCAACGCCTCAATGCCGTCTTTGGCGACGACCACGCTGTAGCCCTGCCGCTGCAAGCGCCGCGACAGCATATGGCGGTTCATCTCATCATCGTCCACGACCAACAGCGTGGCAGGGGGAGCGTTCATCGGTGCCCTTTAATTGCACTCACCTCTGGGTTGGGGTCGCGCATCGCTACCGTGCGGTCGCTCCGCGCCGGTTGCCCCAGTGTAGCACTTCTAACGGAGCCGGTCAAGATATGCTACTTGACAGCCGTTCATAAAGATGGATTGCCCTGCAAAGACGCGCAGGACACGCAGATTTCAAAATGATAGATCCTGCGCGCTCTGCGCGCCTGCGCGGTGATCCCGTTGATTACGACCGAATGCAGAGTGATTGCATCTAATGGGCACGGGCGACTGGAACTCGCCGCTACCGCTACGAAGCCCGCCTACGCGGGCTGGAGCCGGGGCAGATCGTAGATTCGCCGTTTAGGACGGAGCCGGTCGCCCCCACCGCCCGGTTTGCCTAGCGCCAGCCCGCGTAGGCGGGCTTCGTAGCGGTAGCGGCGAGTTCCAGTCGCCCGTGCCCATTAGATGCAATCACTCTG
>JALYUO010000558.1 GCA_030853735.1 Chloroflexota bacterium | reverse complement strand
CCCCAGCCCGGTGCCGCCGGCCCGCACGCGCGCGCGGTCGGCCCGCCAAAAGCGGTCAAAAATATGCGGCAGATCCGCCGGCGCAATGCCCTGGCCGGTGTCCATGACCGCGATATGGATGCCGGGCGGCTGGAGGGCTGGGTCCGGCCAAGCGCGTAACACGACCATGCCGCCCGACGGCGTATAGCGCAGCGCGTTGCTGACCAGATTGCCCAACACCTGAGCCAAGCGTTGCGGGTCGGCGGTGATCTCCGGCAACGTCGGCGGCAGGTCCACCCGCAGCGTCACCTCGCCGGCGGCGGCTTGCTGGGCGAACGAATCCGCTGCCTCGCGCAGCAGATCGGCGGGGTCCAACGGCTCTGGGTAGAGCGGCAGTTGCCCGGCATCGGCCAGCGCCAGCAAGCGCAGATCCTCGATCATGCGCTCCAGCAGTGCCGTTTCGTCCAGCAACAGCGTCACTTGGTCGGGGCCGGCTTGGTACACGCCGTCCTGGATGCCCTCCAGCCGCGCCCGAATGATCGCCAGGGGCGTGCGTAGTTCATGCGCCACGTCGGCGGTGAGTTGGCGACGTTGCGCGTCGGCTTCGCCGAGGGCCGCAGCCATGTGGTTGAACGCTCCGGCCAGCCCGTCTACCTCGCGCACCGCCGAGCCGGGTACGCGCACGGCCAAATCGCCCGCCGCCAACTGCCCCGCCGCCTGCGTCAACTGGCCCAACGGCCGGCTGATGCGCCGCGCAAACGTGGCCGCCAGCCCGATCAGCACCGCCGCCAGGGCCAGCCCCGCACTGAGCAGCCCGCGAAACAGATCGCTGCGACTGGTCGGATCCGGGAGGGCGGGCGGTACGTCGTAAGGAGGGGCATCCAGCGTAATCAGCAGGGTGCCGCCGCGCCCGTCTTTGCCCAGCGCGAACGCATTCGCCTGCGGCATTACTTTGCCGGGGAACAGTGCGCCAACGGCGAGATCCGCACGGGTCGTGGTGATCACCGTACCGACCGGATCGAGCAGCGTGTAGGTGCGGCCTACCTCGCCCAACCCCGCGAGCCGCTGGCGCACAGTACCGTCGCCGGCTACACCCTGCCAAGTGCCCTTTTGTCCATAGTAACGAGTGAGCGCACCTTGCGCGCCGAACTCCATGCCCTGGCGGTAGCTGTCTAAGCCGGTCTGCGCGCTGAAGTGGCCCGGCCCGGCCACCGCCAGGGCGAAAAAGCTGCCCATGCCACCTACACCCAGCACGATCATCAGCACAAACGCCCGCAGCATTAGCCCAAACAAGCCGCGGGGTCGGCGCACACCGCGCCCTTTCATGAGGCCACCACCTCGGCCTCGCCGGCCTCGCTCGGCTCGGCGAACTTGTAGCCCACGCCATAGACCATCAGGATGTAACGTGGCGTGCGCGGGTCCGGCTCGATTTTGCGGCGCAGATTTTTGATGTGGACATCCACCGTGCGGTCATAGCCGTCAAAGCTATCGTCATACACTTGATCCACCAATTGGCTGCGGGTGAAAGCGCGCCCCGGTTCGCGGGCCAACGCCGCCAGCAGATCGAACTCAGTGGTCGTTAGGTCTATGGCGCGTCCGTCCCGTTCCACGCTGCGCCGTTCCAGGTCTAGCTGCAAGCCCCCGGCGTGCACGATGTTGCCGCTGTGGGCGGCCCCGTCGGATCGCCGCAACACCGCGCGCACACGGGCCACCAATTCACGCGGGCTGAACGGCTTGGTCAGATAGTCGTCGGCTCCCAGTTCGAGCCCCAGCAGCCGGTCAGTTTCGGCTACCCGCGCCGTGAGCATGATGATCGGCAGCTTGCGCGTGGCCGGGTCGGCGCGCAGGGTGCGGGTGACAGCGAGGCCGTCGAGACCGGGCAACATCAAGTCGAGGACCAGGAGGTTGGGCCGCTCGGCGCGCGCCAGTCGCAACGCCGTCGGCCCATCTCCTGCGGTCAAGACCCGAAACCCCGCGCGGTCCAGGTAGTCGTGGACCACTTCGACGATGCCGCGCTCATCGTCCACCACCAGAATGGTGCGCGCGCTCATCCGGGCGCTTGCGTCGGCGGCTGCGGCGGCTGCGGCGGCCCATTGAACCGGGCGGCGCTCCAGCCGTTGCGGCGGCGGAAGAAGCGGAAGGCCAGCCCCACCAGCAGGATCACGCCCAGGATGCGTAACAGATGGCCGAAGAACCCGAAGGGGCCACCCGACGAGGCGAAGCCCCGTGCTGGGCCGTAGCCCTCCATCCCCATGTTAGGCTTTTGCGGCCAACCCGCCTGCGGCTGCCACTGCCAGTAGCCCGGTTGACCCGGTTGGCCCGGCTGAACCGGTTGCACCGGTTGCACCGGTTGCACCGGTTGTACCGGCTGCACTGGCTGGACCGGTTGCACCGGCATGACGGGCTGAACAGGCTGCCCCGGCTGCATATACGCCGGCGGCGCATACATTTGTTGCTGGGCTTTCCAATTGTAGTTGTCGTTCTGATTGCTGCGGCCGCCGAGCGCCACCAAGAGGGCCAACCCACCCAGCGCCAGGGCGGCCCAGGTTTGCCAATTCCGATTCGCTTGCATTGTCACTTTCTCCTCATACCGTTTCCGATTCTGATCTCCGGCAGCGCCTTGTGTGTCGCTGTTATTTATAGTATATACGGGGAATGTGAAACAAATATGAAGATGAGGAGAAACTGAAAATGCCGCAACGTGTGTTTAGCGCCGCCCTCTATCTG
>JALYUO010000550.1 GCA_030853735.1 Chloroflexota bacterium | reverse complement strand
GGTGTGGCCGTCCGCGTATCGGTCGGGGTCGGGGTATTGGTCGGGGTCGGGGTATTGGTCGGGGTGTTGGTGGGGGTCGAGGTACTCGTCGGGGTATTGGTGTCCGTTGGGGTGTTGGTCGGCGTTTCGGTGGGAAGCGCCGCTATGATCTCGCCATAAATCGCCAAACCCGCCATCGTGCCACCGAGGGGCGGTGACCGAAACTGGTTGATGAGTGCGCCCGATGCGATGTCAAAATGATAAATGTTACCCGTTCGATAACCTGCGGTCCAGAAGCTCGTTTTATCTGGATCCAGGTTCATAGCGAACAAATAACTCGTTTCGCTAGCGGGCTTCGGGTACGTTTGTGCAATCGTACCATCTGGACTGACGCGATAGACTGCGACAGCACAAGCGACCATCAGATCCCTGTCTGTCCTTAACCGCAGGGCATAGCAGGGACTGCCCATATCGCTGTTGAGATCAGGTAGTTGAGTGCTCGTTCTAGTATCGTAGCGTTTGATCTCAAACCCTTCCGACGTATAGTAGATTGTATGCTGGTCGGGATCCAGATCAATCCAGTCCACCCCACGGGTATTAATCAAAGGGTGCCAGGAACCGAGTGAGGTGCCCGAGGGGGTCCATTTGCGGATGAAGTCTCCACCGTCTACTTCGCCGGTGTAGAGATTGCCGGCAGCATCGAAGGTACAACTCTCTGGGTGGGTACTGAATGGACTCGGTGTAGGGGGCCAGGGATGAGTCCTGATGTTACCGATGTTGTTAAAGCGGGTCATTAACCCAACGTTGAAGTCGGTGGCGAAGAGATCACCGGTTGTGGGTTCGAAACACATCCCCGTCTGTTCGGTACTAGTAGTTGTGGTGTTCAACACATCTACAAGCGTGCCGTCGGGGCGGTGCTGGTTAATTTTGCCGCGGCCCACACCGGCAAAGACATCCCCTTTGACGAAGGGTACATTACCATTGGGTGCTGTTTGTCCAGCGCCAGTCGCCTGGCCTGATTGCGCCGCTTGGGCCGGTTTTACTGCGGCTGGTTGACCCACAGCGGCCGGCTTATTCAGCGGGTTGGCTGCGCGTGGCGGACTGGAGTCTTCTGGAGCACGCGCCGCCTGCGCGGGACTGACGAACGGAATGGTCAACAGCAGCAATATCAGCGTGAAAGCTGCTGCCAATCCGTGCCAGGTGGTTTTTTTCATCGTTGCTACCCCTTTAATTCACTACATTTGCTGGGCCAGCTATGGGCTATATCGGTCGGCGTTCTCTGTGATTCTGTGATCTTGTAGGTGCGCTGCCTAATATGTGGTTTACCGTATTTGCACTTTAGATAAATAGCGGGTTAAAAACCGAGTTAGCGCCAGGCACGTTAGCCTCCAACGAATTCAGCCAGGCCAGGCAAAGAGTTGGTGCTTGCAGACTACGACTAGCGCGAAACGCTAGATCGAGCGGAGCGCCGGGAATGGGGTCCTGCGCGGGATCTGTGCCGCTTTAGTGCCATGAGCTTGTGCCTCCTTCTGAATGTGAGACCGTTATCGGACGGCCCTGGAGCCTTAACAGAATGCCTTTTGCTGTGCTGCTTAATCAGCCAGCCACCGCTTGGCGCATAGCGTCAACCGCGCTGGACTCTGTAGCGAGTTTCCATCAGCCTCATTGTAGGGCTAAAGAGCAGATAGGTCAATAACTGGAAGTCACCACTGTGCTAGTACTTTAGGGCTACAATCAGATTAGGAAACGTAAGGTCGTGCTTACACCGGTTCTGACACTTACCCACGCCTTACCGTTTTGGGGGCGGTGCGACTGCTTCATGCGCCCACCATACTGCATCAATCTTGCCGCCGGCGGTGAAGCGCTGAATCACCCCATATTGATCATCGGCAACGTAAATGCGGCCCGCCGTATCCTGGGCCAAGCCGGCCAAGCCGGCGAATTGGCCGGGCCAAGCACCAGGTTTACCAATGGTCTGTACCACTTGCCCATCCTGCGGATCAAGGACCAGGACCTGATTACGCCCCAGGTCGGTCACAAGTATTGCGCTGCTTGTCGCTACTACAGCTTGATAAGGCGTTTGTAGCAGTCCGCTGGGTGCCGGCAAGGTCATGGTGATGGTGTCACCGGTGTCCACATCAATGCGGTTCAGAAACTTAGATCCCAGAGCCACGAGTTGATTCGTACCCGTAGCGGCAATACCGACCGGTTGATAGGGCAGGGTTAGGGTTTTGTGTAAGGTGCCGGTGTAATCAAAGACAAAGATTTCGCCCATACCTGAGCTGAGATAAACATAGCGGCTGTCGGTGGTCAAACAGCCCAAGGCCGTGGGATAATCATCGGGCAGCGGCCAGCGCGCTGTTACGTTGCCGTTGTGATCTAATTGTAATACGCTAGGGCTAACCGCTACACGGCGATCCACAAGGTATAGACGATCTTGCGCGTCCACTGCCAGTCCATTAAACCAGAAGCGGGCGGGATCAGCATCGGGATCCACGAACCCTGTGCCTGGAGTCGGGGTTACTTGTGGGTTTGGGTTCAGGGCGGTGACGATGGCACCGACTCCTGCCGGAATGATTCCCGGCCCAGGAGTACCTACAGTAGGCGCTTGTGCGGGCCAGATCGTACCTTGTGGCCGACCTGCTGCATCAAACTTTAACACAGCGCTGCCGGTTGCGCTAGTGGCGTAGAGGGTGCCGTGGTGATCGACCGCCAACCAGTAGGGCGCGAAGTTCGCCGGTGTGGTCTGCTGTGCGTGGGCCGGCGGCAGCAGCGTGAGGCCGCCGACCAGAGCAAGGCCGAGGCCGCTGGGCACCGCGCCGGCGATCAGCGCCCGGCGCAACCAGCTAGGCGGATCGAGCAACAGCAGCCATACGCCACCTAACGCTAATAGCACAGCAAGGCGTAAGGGCCATGTGGTACGGATAGATTCGCCCAGTGCCACCGGCTGGGTAGCCAGGCAGAGGCCGATCAGCGCCAGGAGCAGAACCCCACCGGCGATAGAAAGTGCCCGTGCGTGGCGCACATAGCCCCCGGCGATTAACGCGATGCCTAACACACTTGTGCCAACCGTTGCCCATTGCTGCGGTCGGAAGGTCCACTGAAACGGCGCATTAAGCGCCAGGAGCAGCGCCGCCGCTCCGATGAACACGCCGGCCAGCGGTGAAGGATCGGCTGCTGGATCCGACACTAGCGCTGGGCGACCGGCCGGCTGCTTGACCTCGGTAGCGCGGGAGCGGGACAACGACATAGACGGCTTTCTTGCTGGTAGGCAACAGATTTATTGCTATAGTAAGTATACCAAATGCCGCCGCGTTTAGCTATGCGGCGGGTTGCTGTGACAGGGTGATTGCATCTAAATCAGGCACGACGAGGCAGATTCTTGCCCGAACCGCTTGGATCGGGGACCACGCCCCAGGCATGGAGCAGAGATCCGATCACTGACCAAGCTGCGACCTCATGCCTAAT
>JALYUO010000526.1 GCA_030853735.1 Chloroflexota bacterium | reverse complement strand
GGGTTAGGGGTCGGGGTCAGGGGTCAGGAGACGACGATCCCGCAGACACTTGATCCCTGATGCCTGATACCTGATGCCTCGTCTGTAACATCTCACTCGCTATTACGTAGAATTAGCGGACGCGGTTACAAGTGGATGCCGAAAAGCAGCCCCTAGCCAAGCATCCGCATCTCGTTTATACTAACAGCGCCAGTATAATCGCAGCCCAGGCGCGGCGCAAGGATCACGCGATCTCTGATCCCTGACCCCTAACCCCTGACCCCTACGGAGGATCGCTCGTGGCTCAAACGCAAGCGGCCGGCACCAGCACGCCGCAAGTCTGCCCCAGTTGTCACCAGACGGTGGTGGCCCAAGATGGGTATTGCCCCGAATGTGGCTATCCCCTCGAAGCCGCTGCCGGAGCGACGGCCTCAGCCGCCGGCAATCCGCCCAGTGCCGGCGGCCTAGCACCATCGCCCACCGCCTGCCCGGTCTGTGGCACCGCGTTGCGACCGGGAGCCGAGTTCTGCCCCAACTGCGGCGCGTCAGTGGCGGCGGCGGTGCAAAGTACCAGCCTGCCCGCGCCCGCGAGCGCGCCGGTGCCGATAGCGAAAGGCCCGGCGACCACGGTGAAATGCAGCGTCTGCGGCACGATGATCCCAGCCGGCGAAGAGTATTGCCCGTCGTGCGGCGCACCGGCCACGGCCAGCGCCCCCGCCGGCGTACCGGTCGCCAGCGCCACCACCAGCGGTCCAACCTCCGGTCCAGCCACGCCCGCCGTCTGCCCCAAGTGTGGCGCACCCCAGCGGCGCAACACCAAGTTCTGCAAAGAGTGCGGCTATCGCTTCACCGAGATCGCGCAAGCCCTGCCCACGGGAGCCGGGCCGGGCACGGGGCTACACGTCGGCGACGTGCTGGCCGGGCGCTACAAGCTGCTCAAGATGATCGGCGGCGGCGGCATGGGCGCGGTGTTCCGCGGTGCCGACATGAACCTCAAGACGCGCGAAGAGCCGGAAGGCCGCGAAGTCGCCGTCAAAGCCATCCTGAACACCGACGATCCTGAACTGCTGGCCGCCGCTGTTGAAGAGCGCGAGATGCTGATCCGCCTCGACAACCCGCAGATCGTGCGGATCTACGACATTGTGCAGGAACATGGCGTGCCCTATATCGTCATGGCCTTTGTGCGCGGCACCAGTTGGAAACAGATGTATGACGAGAAGGGCGGGCCGTTAGACGAATCCGAGGCACTACGCCTGATGCTGGGCATTCGCGGCGCGTTTACCTATCTGCACCACCGCATCCCGCCGGTCGTTTACCGCGACTTCAAGCCGGGCAACGTGATCCAGGTGGACGAGCCGGGCGGTGGCACGCGCCAAGTGCTGATTGACCTGGGCACCGCGATCCAGTATGTGCCCGGCCAGAAAAGCGAGGCCTGGGGCACCGAGGGCTACGCTCCGCCCGAAATCGGCGGCATCTGCGAACAGACCCCCTCGATGGACCTGTTCACCCTGGCGAGTACCCTGGCCGCGCTGCTGGGCGTGGACGTGGCCGAGCAGCGCATCCTGGCCCCGCCGCGCAACGAATGGCCCGTCTCGGAGGAAATCTACAACTTTGTGCTGCGCGGGCGTGACCCCGACCCGGCGGTGCGCTTCCAGACGGTGGACGAACTGTTTGACCAGTTGGAGGGCATCAACCGCTTCATCCAGGGGGCGGAGCGGGCGCGTGTGACCGGCACACCGCAGATCGGCGGACGCACAACGGCCACGCTGCAACAGGCGCTGGTGCCGGTGCAAAGCACGCTGTTCACCGGCAAACTCCTGAGCGGCAGCACCGGCAAAATCAGCGCGCTGCCCTCGCTCAGTATGGGCGATCCGGCGGCCCCGGCGCTGCAACCGGCGCGCGATCTGATGTCGGCAGGCCGCTACGACGAGGCGCTGACTCAGATCGAGGCCGCGCTCAAAACCAACCCGGCCAGCATTGACGGCCACCTGTTGCGCGCCGCCGCCATGACCAACCTGGGCCGCAACGACGAGGCGCACGCCGAACTGGAGCGCGCCCAGCGCCTCAGCACACCGGCCACGCGCTGGCGCACCTTGCTGGTGCAGGCGCAAACCGCCGCCGCCATGCGCGACTACCCGCAGGCCGAAACACTCTACGGCGAACTGATCAAGCAAGTGCCGGGCGAGATCCTACCCAAGCAGGCGCTGGCCGACATCTACCGCCAAACCGGGCGGTACGCGCCCGCCGCCGACCTCTACCACCGCGTGGTGGCCGCCGACCCGGCCAACGCCGATGCGGTGCTGGGCTGGGCCGACAGTCTGGTGGAACTCAACCAGATGGATCAGGCCATCGGCGTGCTGGACGCGGTGAATGAGAACGCGCTGCGCTTCGTGGACGCGCAACTGCGCCTGATCGAACTCTATCTGCTGCGGATTGATACCTATCTCAGCCAGCAACGGGGCGCGCTCCGCGGCAGCAATCCGCCGCCGGGCCTGCCCGCGCTGCTGCACGACCTGGGCCTCGCCGCCCGCGCCCTGGCCGGCCTCAACGACCGCACCGAGTCGCGCCACTTCTACCGCCTGATCGCCGACTGGTGGTATGCCGCCTATCGCCTCGCCCGCGCCAAGCGCCTGCCGCCCAACCTGACGTGGCCCGACGGTCGCCCGCACACCGCCGCCGCCGCCGACATCGGAGCCGCCACTCGCGCCGCCTATCGCCTCTACCTGCGCCGCGCCCCCGATGCCCCCGACCGCGAGGACATCCTCGCCCGCATCTACTTCGACGTGGCCGAGTGGCAGTAGCCCGAATGCGGATTGCGGATTGCGGAATGACGGGCGTGAAACGTGATGACGGATTGCGTATAAGAGATGTAGGGGCGCTGCTTGCTGCGCTCGTGACCAATCAGGGCAATGGCGTGGCTCCCTCGCCCCCGCAGGGGCGAGGGCTGGGGTGAGGGGCGCACGTCAACGACTGCACTCACGCGGGGTAACAACTGTAGCAGCGCTTGCTGCGCGGGCCTGACGGCGGTAGCAACACGGCGTACCGCGCCAACGGGGGAACAGGGCAACCGGATGAGCCACTTCTACCACATCATAGACCGCGCCGCATGGCAGCAGGCCCAAGCCGCCGGCACCTACCGCCCGGAGTCGCTGACCAGCGAAGGCTTCATCCACTGCTCCTACGCCGCGCAGATCCTGCTGCCCGCCAACGCCTTCTATCGCGGCCGGCCCAACCTCGTCCTGCTAGAGATCGACCCCGCCCAGGTGCAGGCCGAACTCCGCCACGACCCCGTAGAGGTCGTCCGCAACGGCCTCCCCGCCCAAGAAGCCTTCCCGCACATCTACGGCCCCCTCAACCCCACCGCCGTCGTCCGCACAATCTCCTTCCCGCCCGACGCGGATGGTGGGTTCCGCTTGCCGGAGGAGATTTGATGGACGTATATGAGCGCGACGGGCACAAACTAATATTAGGCGATGCCGTTGCAGCCCTCAGCAACGAAGTGCAGGACGGCTCAGTAGACTTGATATTTGCCGATCCCCCATATAATATTGGGAAGAACTTTAACGGTAGAAAAGATAAATGGAATACCGAGCAGGAGTATCTACAGTGGAGCTACGCTTGGATTGACGTGTGCCTGAGCAAGCTGGCTCCCCATGGTAGCTTCTATTTCATGGCGGCCACACAGTTTATGCCTTATTTTGATGTCTATTTGCGGACGCGAACAAGCATCATATCACGCATCGTGTGGTCCTACGATAGTTCCGGCGTGCAAGCACGCAGATCCTTTGGTTCGCTGTATGAGCCTCTTTTATTGTGCGTGAAAGATGAGCGAAATTATACGTTTAACGCCGAAGACATCCTGGTGGAAGCGAAGACCGGCGCACAACGCGGGCTGATTGATTACCGGAAAGCGGTTCCCACAGTCTATAACTCGGAAAAGGTTCCCGGTAATGTATGGAACTTTCCTAGAGTACGCTACCGTATGGCTGAGTATGAAAACCACCCGACTCAGAAACCGGTTGTGCTGTTAGAAAGAATCATCAAGGCGAGTTGTAATGCCGGCGACCTCGTTTTAGATCCGTTCTCCGGCACCTTCACCACCTCCTACGTAGCGAAAAAGCTGGGCAGACGGTCTATCGGCATCGAAATTGAAGAAGAATACTTCAAAATAGGTCTGAGACGCATCGGCGTAGTCAATGAGTACAAAGGCCAACCCTTAGAGCGACCGCTACGCTCTTTTGAGCAGCAGCGGCGTTCTGCTGAGTATATACCGTTAAGGTTTGAGGTTGAATAGATGGATAGTAGCTTCACAAACACTATCACTGCTGTTTTAGCCGCGCACTTTGACGAAACTGCATCAGCAATTTACGAGAAGAGTGATCTGCTTAAATATATCAACATCAAAACTCGTTCAGCTAATCAGGGATCAAAAGCTAGAGGCAGTTTTGGTAACCTGTATGCGCTTTACGTGTTGATAGAAGATTATGTCAGCAAAGGATTTGAGGGCGGTGGTAGTTACCAACAGTATGAAGGCGCAAGTTTTGTCAGTTTGTTTAAGCGACAACGAGAGTTGCCGTTTGGCAGAAAGCTACAAAATCATGCGCTGAACCATAGGCTAAATGAGGAGTTCAAGAAGTTCTTTCCGTTATCTGAACATCTACCCATTCTCCGTGACGCTAAAGAAGGTAAGTATTGGATAAACGAGAACCTTCTTGTGGTCAGATTTGGTGGTAACAATTACTCTTTAGCAACTGTGATAGTCGAGATCATAGATCGCTATGTTGCTGCAAAAAGGCAGTCCTTTACCGCTTTCATCGAGACCTGTAAGCGGATGCAAAGCATTCAATCTAGTGACAGAACACAGGTTGAAGAGTTCATTCGTGGTCTGATGGCCCCTAATGTAGACGCACGAATTTTCGAGATCGTGAGTTATGCGATTCTGAAATTCTATTACTATGATCAGGTGATCTATTTTGGTATTGATCCTGAGCATTTAGAACAGGGAAAATTAAAGCTCTACAAAACGGGTCGTACTAATGCCAATGACGGTGGCATAGATTTCGTGATGCGCCCACTTGGCCGCTTCTTCCAAGTCACTGAAACAGCCGAAGCACATAAATACTTCTTAGACATAGACAAAACCGAACGCTATCCTATAACCTTTGTTGTCAAGTCGTTGCAAAGTAGTGTCCAGATACGCGAAAGACTGGAGCAAGCGGCAAGGACACGATATGTGGTGGATGCAATAGTTAGTAGGTATATGTCCGCAATTGAGGAGATTATCACTATTCCTGCCCTTCTTGAGTATTTTCAGGAACTTGTAAGGCGAAACCATCTGAGCGATGTGCTTAATGAAATAGTGAAGCAGAGTAGAATTGAGTTTAATTATAACGAAATCAGTGAGGACCTTTAATTATTCCTTTCCCGCCAGAAGCCAATAGTCTATTCCAGTTGCCTGCGGAACCGCCTCCTACGGGGCGGGACAACACGGAGATACCGGTGCAACGGGGCGGTAGGTTTGGGCGTATGCAAGACGGACTATAGATAGCAAAGTTCTCTTTAGCGAGGCCCAGTGATGAGCGACCGAAATCCAACAGAAACGCGCTTCGCCTCGCAGCTACAGGCGCAGTGGGCGGCGTTTTTCGGCATCTTGGGCATCCCCTATGAGTATCGGGCGCGGATGGTCGCGTTGCGGGGTGGAGCCTATACGCCGGACTTTTGGCTGCCGGTGCAGCAGTGTTGGGTGGACATTTGCGAAACGTATCCGAGCGATGAGGAAGCGGCGCGGGCCAAAGCGGTGGTGGCCGCGACGACGCATCCGGTCTACGTCATGTGTGGCGAGTTTCGCGCGCCGCAAAGCGTCTATGATGAACATATAGATGGCTATGGCTATACGCCAGAGGGCGGCGGCGCGGATTATTGGTGGTGTGAATGCCCCGTCTGTGGCGCGTTGGGGATCACCTATTGGGGCTGGAGCCGCAAGTTGCCGTGTCGGTGCGTCTGGCGGGTGCCTATCGCGTATGAGAAGGAATACACCTACGCCGCGCCCCACCTCGTAGCCGCCTACGACGCAGTACGCGCGTTAAACCCCGCCGATCTGCCGATGACGGTAGCAAAACCGTAATCACGTTTTACGTTTTACGTTTTACGTCTCAGGGTGAGAGACACAAAGGAGACAAACAGACATGGTAACATTTCGCGTAACCCCGCACCCCGCCGAGGCGCAGGTGCTGGACGGGCAAGGGCTGGCCCGCACTCTCTATAGCGTCGGGGCCGATCAGGGCACGGGCGGCGAACAGGTGCCGGTGTTCCTCAGCGTGGCGATGGACCAGTCGGGCAGCATGGGCGGCAGCAAGTTGGATGCGGCCAAACAGGCGCTGATCACCCTGCTGCACCAGATCCCGCCGACCGACGACACGGTGGTGCATATCGCCCTGTTCAGCAGCAGCGCGCACGACCTGATGCCGCCAATGACCGGGCGACAACTGGCCGCCCAACTGCCCGACCTGACCCGCCGCATCCAGCGCATCGAAGCGGGCGGCGCGACTTCGCTGGGCAGCGGCTTGCGCCTCAGCCTGGCCGCCGCCGGGCGCTACCCCAACTATGAGCGCCGCGTGCTGATGATCACCGACGGCAAGCAAGAGGGGGCGGAACCCATCGAAGATGCCTATGAGACGGCGCAGAACTTGGCCCGTGCCCGAATGCGCGTGGATGCCTGGGGTGTGGGCAACGGCTGGGAGGCCGACCAGTTGCGGACCATCGCCCACAACACCGGCGGTGAGGCCGACGAGATCCGCGATGCGCGGCACCTGGGCGAAGCCGTGGCCGCGCTGTTCGCTGATGTCCGCAGCACGCGCGCCACCGATGTGCGGCTGATCCTCAACACGCCCAAAGGTACGACCATCCGCAGCGTGCGCCAGGTCTACCCTTCGGTGCAGGAGCGCGCCGCCCAACAGGTCAATGAGCAGCAATGGGCCATTCCCATCGGCGCGCTGACGCAAGAGGAGCCGAAGTTTGTCATCGAATTGCAGACCACACCGCGCAACGCCGGTATCCCCTTCCGCGTGCTGGTGCCCACCATCGCCTATTCGCAGGGCGGGGCCGCGCAGACCGACGACCTGAGCCGCGAGAGCTGGTTCTTTGTGCGCTGGGTCGCCACGCCCGCCGAGATCCGCAATGATCCCGAACTATCGCGCTTCACCGGCGAAGAAGAGATCACCAGCCTGTCGCAAGAGGGCTTCGCGCTGCTTGACGTGGGCGCGGTTGAAGAGGCCACCGCCAAGCTGAACGCCGCGCTGCAAAAGGCCCAGCAGATCAACAGCCCGCAGGCGGCCATCCTCAGCACGGTGGTCAACCCGCAGACCGGGCGGCTCAACTCGACCGACCGCGAGGCGGCGGTCAACAAGACCGGCAAGCTGCACACCGGCAAGACGGGCAAACTGCTCTCCGGCACCGGCAAGCTGCCGCCCAATAACCCGACGAAATAGAGAGGACGCTCCTGATGGCAACCGCAACCGTCCCCCGGCCCGCTGCGCCGGCCCCCCCGCCGGC
>JALYUO010000498.1 GCA_030853735.1 Chloroflexota bacterium | reverse complement strand
CGTGTGGACGGCTGCCCGCTGGTGGTCGCCGGCGGGCGGGCGGCGGTGGCCGTCCCAGCTTCGCCCAAGCGCCGCAGCATCTCCGGCAGGTTGGGCGTGGGTACGCCCGGCACGCGCGGGGAGGCCGCCGGCGCGGGAGCCGGCTCCGCAACGGGGCGGCGATAATAGAACGTATTGGGCCGAGTCAGCAGCTCAAAGCGGCTGGAAATCTGCCACAGCGTCTCGGAATAGCCCAAGAACAGATAGCCGCCGGGTTGCAGCCGGTTGTAAAACTCCGCGATGACCGTCCGCGTCACATCGGGCCGGAAATAAATGATCACATTCTCGCAGATGATCAGATCAAACTCGCGGTAGCGGTCGGGGTAGGGTTGGTGGGCCAGATTCAGCGGCTGAAACTGCACCAGCGCGCGCACCTTGTCGTTGACGGCGTAAATCTCGCGCTGGCCGGTCAGGGGGTCCAGCGGCCCGGTTTTGCGCGGCGGCGTGGGCAGCGGCGTGTCCCCCTGCTGGTGCGTGAACCAACGGCGCAAGCGTTCCGGTTCCAGATAGCGCAGGGCCGCGCCCCGATACAGCCCGCGTTGGGCCAGCCCCAGCACCCGCTCACTCAGGTCGGTCGCGGTAATTTGGATATCCCAGCCGCGCAATTCCAGCTGCTCCAGGCACATGATCGCCAGCGAATAGGGTTCTTCGCCGGTCGAACAGCCTGCGCTCCACAGGCGCAAGCGGCGGTCGGCGGCGTGGCGGCGGGCCAAGTCGGGCAGCACCGCTTCGCGCAAGGCGCGGTAATGCTCATGGTTGCGGAAAAAACTCGTCTCGTGGATCGTGACCGACTCGACCAGCTTGCGTAGCTCATCAGCGTGGGCCTTTTGGCTGATGTAGTTGACATAATCCTCTAAGCTGGTCTGCTTGTGCAGCGCCGCCCGGTCGCTGAGGTGCGTTTGTAAGGTGTTGAGCTTGCTGGAGTCGAAGTGCAGGCCCGCAGTTTGGCCCAGCATGGTCTGCACACGGGCGAACAGTTCGGGCGAGAGGGGCAGCTTGGGCATGGCTAGGCACCCCCGCCGGCTGGGGTCGCTGCCACGAGGCTCACCAGCCGCGCCGCGATGCTGTCCAGCGGCAGCACTTCGTCTACCACGCCCAGCAGGATCGCCGCGCGCGGCATCCCAAAAATAATCGAACTCGCCTCATCTTGGGCGATGGTGTAGGCTCCGGCTAGGCGCATGGCGCGCATCCCGTCGGCCCCGTCGCGGCCCATGCCGGTCAGGATGACCGCCACGGCACGGTCGCCGAGGGTGATTGCCAGCGAGCGCAGCATTCGGTCAGCCGACGGGCGGATCTCGCGCGGCGCGTCGTCGGCCAGCGCGATGTGGCCGTCGCTGTTGAGCAGCAGATGTCGCCCGTCGGGGGCCAGCAGCACAACCCCCGGCGGCGGGCGTTCGCCTTCCACCGCGAGGCGCACCGGACGACCACCCTCGCGCGTCAGCCAGTCGGCCAACCCCTGCGTAAAGCCTTCCGCGATATGCTGCACAATCAGGATCGGAGTCTGGAACTCGCGTGGCAGCCCCTGGAGGATCTTCAGCAACGCCTGGGGACCGCCGGTGGACGAGGCAATCGCCACCACTGCGTAGGGCGGTCCGCTGCCGGGCGGCGGATGCGGCGGCAAGGGTGGCAGCGGCTCGGTGTTGCCGCGTCGCCGCCCGGCCATGCGTGTCGCGGCGGGGTCCAGTCGCCCCCATTGGCTGTCGGCGCTCGGCAGCGCAGGAGCCGCCGGCCCCCTGGCCCCCGGCCCCCCACCGGGAACTGGGCCGGCGGAAACCGGACGCGGCGGCGTACTTGGCTCATGGCGGAAGGGCGTGGCCGGCTCTCTAGTCGTTAGCTCCCCGCCCGCTTTAGGGGAGGGGTTGGGGGCGGGGTTGGTCGTTAGCTCCCCGCCCGCTTTAGGGGCGGGGGCGGGGGCGGGGTTAGTCGTTAGCTCCCCGCCCGCTTTAGGGGCGGAGTTGGGGGAGAGGTTAGGGGCGAGGTGCGCCGCGCCGGCGCTGCCGAGGTAACGGCCCTTGAGGTGCGTCACCACGCGCACGCGCGCCAGCACCTTCACCCGCTGCACCAACGCACGACACGCCCGCTCCCATTGCGCCTCGTCTAGGCGGGCCGGCTTTTCGATCACATCCAACGCCCCAGCCGCCAGCATCCGTAAGCTGATGTCTACGTCTTGGCGCGCCAGCGAGGTGGTGATCACCAGGATCGGGGTGGGATAATAGGCCATCACCTGCTCAACCGTGGCGAAGCCGTCCATCTGCGGCATCCACACATCCATCGTGATCAGGTCGGGCTTGAGCTGCGGCACCTGGGCCAGGGCTTCCACTCCGTTGCGGGCCACGCCGATCACCTCGATCTCGCCTGCGTGGTGCAGAATCCCAGTTAGCACCTCGCTGGCGAGCGGCGAGTCTTCGACAATCAAGACGCGGATAGGGCCGGCCATGCGCCTAGTTCCGGTCGCCTTCGAGGCCGCGCAAGCGGAAGACCAGCCGCACGCGGTAGGGCAAATCGAGCAGATCAAACTCCTTCACCAGGTAGTCGTCGGCCCCGGCGCGGAAGCCGGCCAGTTTCTCCTTGATGTTGCCGCGCGAACTGAGCATCACAATCGGCAGCGATTGGGTGCTGGGGTCTTCGCGCAAGCGCCGGCAGACCTCAAAGCCGTCAATGCCCGGCATATACACATCCAGGATCATCAAATCGGGCAGGCTCACTTGCACCTGCGCGAGGGCTTCCTCGCCGCTGTGGGCGACCGCGACCTCATAGTTGCTCGCTTCCAGCTTGGCTTTGACCGCTTCGGCGACCAACGCGCTGTCGTCCACTACGAGTATGCGACGTTTATCCATGCAAAGGTTCCTCACGCTTCTTGGTTAGGCTAGAGTAGGGCGCAGCCGCTGCCGCCCTAATGGATCAGCAAATCAATGGTTTCCAGCAGGTGACTCTGGTCGAACTGGCCTTTGGTAATATAGGCTTGCGCGCCCACTTCCACGCCGCGTTGCTTGTAGGTGTCGCTGGCAAGCGACGAGACGATGATGATGGGCAGCGCCCGCAACGGCTCTTGGGCGTGGGTTTTCACGCGCTGGGTCAGTTCTAGGCCGTCCATGCGCGGCATTTCGATGTCGGCGATCATCAGGTCGTAGCGCCGCCGCCCGTCTTGGCCCTGTGCTTCGATTTTGCCCAGCGCCTCCATGCCGTCCATCGCAATGTCCACCTCAAAGCCGGCGTTTTCGAGGATGCTCTTTTCTAGTTCGCGCGTGGTGATCGAGTCGTCTACCACCAGGATATAGGGCCGCTTGCCGGGCTGCATCGCGCTCCAGGCACGGCTTAACTGGCCGCTATTGCTGCGCGTGCGCGCCTCGGCCAGCAGCCGCACCACGTCAAGGATCATCACCACGCGCCCATCGCCCAGGATCGTCGCACCGCTGGCCGTCTTGACGCGGCCCAGCAACGGCCCCAGGCTTTTGACGACGACACTCAATTCGTCAATCAGTTCGTCTACCAGAAAGCAGGTCATGCGGTCGCCGCTGCCGACAATGATCCCCGGCAGCTTGTTTTCCAGGCGGATACCGTTGCCCAGCAGCGGTGCCTGGAACAACAGGCTCAGGTCTTCTTCCTCGTCCAGCGCATCGTCGGTCGGCGGCAGCGCCCGACCGGGGCTAGGGAGCAGGTGGCCCAGCCCCGCGTCGCGCAGCCACGCGCCGCTCTGCACGCGGCTCAGGTCGAGCAATTCTTCCAGCCGCACCAACGGCATCGTGCGGCCTTTGATGCGCGTCACCTCATGGTTTTCGATCATGAAAATGTCGTCGCCACTCACGTACTCCATGCCGCCTTCGATAGTGTGGCTGGGCAGCACAAACACCTGCGACCCCACGCGCACCAGCAATGCCTGCATCGTCGCCAGGGTGAGCGGCAGGCGTAGGACGACCGTGGTGCCCACACCGGGCTGCGATTGCACACTTACCGCGCCGTTCATGCGCTCAATCGTCGTCTTCACCACATCCATGCCCACGCCGCGGCCCGACATATCGGTGATGATCTCCGCCGTGCTGAAGCCGGGGTAATAGATCAGGTTCAGGGCTTCGTCGTCGGTCAGCTTTTCGGCTTCCATGCGGCTGATGATATTCTTGCGGACCGCCATAATGCGGAGACGCATCGGGTCCATGCCCGCGCCGTCGTCGCTGATCTCGATCACCACCTGGGTGCCCTGCGCGTAGGCCGCCACACGGATCAGACCGCGCGCCGGTTTGCCGGCCGCCCGGCGCACCTCTGGGCTTTCGATGCCGTGGTCCAGCGCGTTTCGCAGCAGGTGGATCAACGGGTCGCCCAGCGATTCCAGAATCTGCTTGTCAATTTCGGTCTCGCCGCCGTGGACTTGTAGGTCGATCTCTTTGCCGTGGTCGCGCCGGAAGTTGCGGATCGCTAGGGGGAAGGTGTCGAACAGCGTGCCCACCGGCAGCATTCGCACACTCAGCACTGTGTCTTCCAGTTCATCGGTCACGGTGTAGAGGCGGCTGGTATATTCTTGGAAATCACGCAGCGTGCGGTCGGTCAGCGTATCAATCTGCGTGTCTAGGGCGCGCAACTGGTCCAGCGCCGCTTCCATGTCGGCCTGGTTGATCGATCCCCAGGAGCGTTGCACCCGTTCGCCCAGGTCGGCCAGATGGCGGCTGCGATTGCGCCCGCGTTCCAGCAACGCGTGAATGCGCTCGTCAATGGAGCGGTGCTGCATTTTGGTGATCACCATTTCGCCGCTCAGGTGCATCAGGGTATCGAGTTTGCGGATCGGCACGCGGATGCTGTCGTCGGCCCAGCGCATATCGCGCGGCGACCCCTCAGCGGGCAGCGGGACCAGGGGACCGCCGTTCACGGCTCCCGGCAACTGCGCGGGGTCTATGGCCGGCAACACCAATGTGTCGCTTTTGCCCCCCTCATGCCCGTTGTCGTGCGCGCCGCCGGCCGGCATCATCGGCACCGGCGGGGTCACGCGCGCCACAATGGCTTGCAAGCGTTCGATCAGCCGGTCGGGGTTCAGTTCGGTCAGTGTTTGCAGGGCCGCCGGTTCGTTGGGCCGTGCCTGCAACTGGGTGAGCGCAGCAATAATCTCCATGCCCTCGAACAGCAGATCGCTAATGTCGCTGTTGAGCAGCAAGGTGCCCTCGCGCATCTCGGCCAGCACCGACTCCATCTCATGCGTCACGCGCGCGATGTCGGCGAAGCCCATCATGCGCGCCGCACCCTTGATCGTGTGCGCCGAGCGGAAGACTTCTTTGAGCAACGCCGTATCGTGCGGGTTTTCTTCCAGCAGCACCATCATCTGCTGCAAGCGCAATAGATGGGTGTCCACTTCTTCGCGGAACTTGCCGAATAACCCCGACCGGGCTTCGTCCATCGCTATGTCCTCTCCACCTGGCGGCGCAACCCCGCCACCTGCCCGGCCAGGGCCATGCCGTCTAGCAACAACAGCAGCGCATGGTCGCCCTCGCCCTGGACGTGCAGCGCGCCCCAGACGGTGCTGGGCGGCAGATGGTGAATCACCCAACGGGGGAACGGCAGCACCTCGCCCAACAGCAAGCTGCGAATCTCGATCACCTCGTCCACCACAAAGCCGATATAGCGCGGCCCGGCGGTTTGGTCGGGGCTGCGGCGCACGCCCAACACGCGCGCCGCGCCGACCTGGCCGGCCAGGGGGTTGCGCTGGGAGCCGCTCAAGCCGATGCTGTCGCGCAAGTGGCGCAACGGCACCCAGCCGTCTTCATACACCAGTTCCCAGCCGCCGGGGCCGCCGCGCAGCCGCCCGCCGCTTTCCGTTTCATCTATACGTACTATACTATGGACTTGGCCCACAAGCAAGCCGTAGCGCTGCCGCCCGCCGCCATGCGGGCTGTCTACGCCGACCACCAACACTTCGAGCACGGGGTTGCTGCTCATCCGAGGCCGCCCCCCACGGGGGCCGCTAGGCGGCCCGGCGACTCCGCCGGGCCGGGAGGGTCGGCGGGCGGTTCCGGGCTGTCGTCGCCGGCCACCACAAAGCCGGTGGAGACGGCGCGCAGATCGCCGGCAATATCGCTGAGATCACCGGCGGCGCTGGCGGCTTGGCGGCTGCTGGCCGTGGTCTGGCGAGTGCTGGACGCAATTTCGCGCATGGTCGCCACCACCTGCTCACTGGCCGTGCGTTGCTGCTGCGTCGCCAAGCTGATCGCGTTCGCCAACTGCGCCGTGCGCTCCACCATGCCGATGATGTCCTCGTTCGCGTCGCCCGACTGGTGGGCCAACCCCACCCCTTTTTCGGTCTCTTTGAGGCCGTCTTCGGTCGCCATGACGGCGGCATTGGTGGCGGCTTGCACCTGAGCGATGACGGCGCGCACCTCGCGCGTGGCGGCGGCGCTGCGCTGGGCCAGCTTCTTGACCTCGGAGGCCACCACGCCGAAGCGTTCGCCCACTTCGCCGCCGGCCCCGGCACTCTCGACGGCGGCATTAAGGGCCAAGATGTGGGTCTGGCCGGCCATAGTGTCAATAAGGTCAATGATCTCGCTGATGCGCTGGGACTGGGCGGAGAGGGCAAGAATGCGGCTGGTGATGTCGTTGACGCGAGAGCGGATCATCGCCATGCCGATGATGGAGTCGCGCACGGCTTCTTGGCCGTGGCCGGCGCTGAGGAGGGCTTGTTCGGCGGCGGCGGCGACGCTGGCGGCGGCATCGGCGATCTG